>NZ_FOVQ01000006.1:0-199503 GCF_900115215.1 Pseudobutyrivibrio sp. UC1225
AAGAGTTCGTTGTTTATACTACCTCCAGACATTTGGAGAATTGAGTTAATAATAGCTTTAAAAGAAAGCTTACGCGTTCTAGAGTGGTCAGTTGGATTTTTTACATAAGATGCTTTGTTAAGTAAAATTTGGTCAATAGAATCAAATAAATTTCTACGTAGTGTGTTAGGTTTTAAATATTTCATGCGGTTCCTCCTGTGAAAAAATGAATGTACTTAATCACAAGGGATTTTTTGCTAAGTAATTAGCAAAAAATCCGCACACTATGAAATATTTGTCAAGCTATTTTAAATTTTTTTCTTAACTTAATGCCATTGCGTTAGAGCGCGCCCATGGCGCGCAAACCTAAAAAAGAGCTCTTGGATAAACCAAGAGCTCTAAAATACAATATAACAATGACAGTCGGGCTCATTTAAAGAAATCTCCTTTGGAGATTTGAGCCCTCCAGTACATTTTTGTGAAAGCTTTCAGCTTCCCCAAAAATGTAATTTAGAACTTACCAGCAGTAGCAGCTTCCTCAACTGAAACTGCAACTTACATTATTCATGTCATTGTTTGAAACAATTGCATAGATAATAAATGCAGCTAGAATAACTGCATTTACAACAATATTTTGGAAGGTAATTGAAATCAATTACTAAATCTTTGTAAAAATAGCTGTTTCCTCTTCAAGCTCTCCAGCTATCTTCTGGTTCTCGTCCATACGTTTAGAAATATTATCCATATCATATACCAGATTCTGAGTGCTTTCGGCTGCAGAAGAAACGCCCTTAACACCATCTTCTATGGCCGAGGTAATACTACTAATGGATTCTGCTATCTCAGTGAATGTATCTTTAAATCCTTCTGTTATATCAGTAAAATCAGCCATAACCGATTCAATATAATCAGCATTATCCTTATACTTTTCACCATCTTCTACGAAACGTTCAAATTCTGGAAGAATAGAATTCTGCATGTAATCTACCAACTCATTTGCATTATCTGCGAGGTTATGAACCGCATTAACTACTACAGAGTTAATCTCCTGAATATTAGCAGCAGTCTGACGGCTGTTTTCTGCAAGACCACCAATCTCATCTGCAACAACAGCAAAACCTTTTCCTGCCTCTCCCGCTCTGGCAGCTTCAATTGAAGCATTTAAAGAAAGCAAATTGGTCTGGCTTGCGATACTCATAATATCATCTGTAAGTGAGTTTACCTGATCTACACTTTGGCTATCTGTAATAGCCTGATTTAAAGCTGCAAGAATGTTATCAACCTTTTTATTTGTTTCATCCATGTTCTCTCGAGCATTCTGTTCCATAACATCAGCATGCTCCTTCATAGTCTTAGAATATTCGTTGATTTCACGGCTCTTATTCGCCATCTCATCAACTTCGATTCTTACCTGCTCTGTGTTGTTATTTATCATGCCAGCACTATTTGCCACCTCCTGCATGGTAGCAGAAAGCTCTTCTGTTAATGCTGACAAATCCGAAGCACTGTCATTTGATGTTTTGACACTTCCCATAACATCATTAACTACCTTGTCCATGGCTGTTGAATTGTTAGTAATCATGATAAAAATACCCTGAAGACGTTCTATAAACTCATTAATACCACGACTAAGCATTCCTATTTCATCGTTGGACTCAATAGTTAATCTTCTTGTCAAATCACCTTCTCTACTATTTATACCATCAATAATTTCATGGAGTTCTGATTCTGCCTTAGTAACAGGGCGCAATATTTTTCTTGCAACAACTATAACAGCCGCAATTACTGAAATTATACTTATAATTACAATTATCAAACTTGCAAAACTTGCAACCATGTTTGCGGTAGATAAAGCCTGTCTTTGAACATCTGATTCAGTGTGAATTGCTGCAATGACATTATCTATATCCTGATTAAGTTTCTGTGCACTTTCAGCTACCTGTCCGTTTGCAGTAGCATATGCATCCTTCGTTCTCTGATTAGCACTCTGTGCCAGAAGAATCATTATAGAATCCTTAAAGCTTTGGAAGTCAGCTTTCATAGTTTCAAAATTTGTATCTTCAGCCGCAAACTGATTTCCATACTCGACCATGGCATTATCTAATACAGCTTCCTCTTCTTCTATCTTTGATACCACTGAAGTCATTGTCTCAAAATCAGTAGCAACAATATGAGAAAGAGCAAGTGAATGAATATCCTTTGCTGTTTGGCCAATTGTATCAAGTTCTGTAATAGCAACCATATATTCATCTGCAATTTTTGTAGCAGTATGATTAACCTTGCTCAAATTATAGAGTGCCATAACATTTGAAAAAATAGATAGAATTCCCAATAAAAGGACTGGGATTAAAATATATAATCTAATACTTGTTTTCTTACTCATCCTGACGCCCTCCTATTGCTTATTTTCCTCTGAATTTTCTGTTGTAGTTTCTTCTATAATTTCCTCTGTTGTTTCTTCTGTTGTTTCTTCTGTTGTCTCTTCTGTAGCTTCTTCTACAACATCTTCAGTTGCTTCTTCTTTATTTTCTTCTGGAGCAGCTTCACCTTCTTCTGTTACCAGGTCACCAGTAGATTCCTCTCCAGTAATTTCTGTTACCATTTCATTTAAAAGAACCTGAACATCTTTACCCGAAGGATTACCCTGGCTCATAAGCGTTCCAAAGTTAGCTGCCGGATCCCAATAGGTTCCGCCAACTCTCTGCAAGCTTGAATATTCTGCCTGCTGTTGTAATGCCTGAATAGCTTTAGATTCTGCAACAGCACCTGAGCCTGAAGCATTTGTATTAGATGGTCCCTGTCCTCTCATTTCAAATCTTAAAGTCTGATTTTGCTCATTGGTCATCCAATCTGCAAATTTCGCTGCCCAAGCCTGATTTTTAGAATAAGAATTAACGCCTACAAGCTTATATCCTGCATAGCTGGACATCTGAACCTGCTGTCCTGCCACAGTATACGTAGGAAGCTTGCATGCAGCATAATTATCACCCCAAGCTTCCTTTATTCCATTTTCATCCCAAATACCACTAACACCAGCAGCAAAGGTGCCATCAGCTGCCCCACCTACAAATCCATCATTACTCTCACATGTAAATGCTGGATTTCTACCAATTGCAGCCATAGCCTCTGCAACATCTCGACCAGTTATATTTGTGTATTTTGCATTCCAATTGCAGTAGGTAGAAATTCCGTCATCATTAAGACCAATCTCCATGTCTGTGTTTCCAAAAAACGCATACATGTACCAACCAGAATTCATCTCCATAAATACCTTTTGTCCTGCAGCACCTGCAGCTGCCATAAGACTATCCATAGACTGAACTGCTTCATCACTTATAACCGCTTTATTATAAAATAAGAAATATCCATTATCTGCTGTCAATGGGTAAGCATATAATGTTCCATTTACGGAAGCAGCGTCACTTGCAGCTGCTAAATTTCTACCTGAAATCTCACTGTCATTTTCAACTTTTTTAAGGACACCAGAAGCAACTAAAGCCATGAGCTGATCATCAGCAAAAGTGAATACATCTGGAGCATTTAACACATCTCCAAGTATTTCATCCTTAGCACTGGATTCACTATGAGCCTCAAAGGTAATTTTGAAATTTGCCATACTACCATACTCTTTAATGAAGCCACTAATTATTTGATTAACCAGCTCTTCATCTTCATCGGCTCCCCAAACTCTTAGAGAAACATCACCCGATGGCAATCCAGTCTCTTCCTCAGGAGCTTCGGCTGTTGCTGCAGTCTCCTCCTTGGAACCACATCCTGCGAAAAGAGCTGTGATTAACAATAAAGAAACAAAAAAACTAAAAAACCTTTTGCTCATAGAAAAACCTCCTACATGCATAAATCAATTGATAGCAATACACTAGCATATAAATGTTACAGAATTGTCAACAAGGGCAATAAAAAAGAGCCCTCAGGAAGCCTGAGAGCTCTTTAAAAATTTAAGTATAATTAGAACTTACCAGCTGTAGCAGCTTCCTCAACTGAAACTGCAACTGCAACTGTAGCACCAACCATTGGGTTGTTACCCATACCGATAAGACCCATCATCTCAACGTGTGCAGGAACTGAAGATGAACCAGCGAACTGAGCATCTGAGTGCATACGTCCAAGAGTATCTGTCATACCGTATGAAGCAGGACCTGCTGCCATGTTATCTGGGTGAAGTGTACGTCCTGTACCACCACCTGATGCAACTGAGAAGTACTTCTTACCCTGATCTACGCACTCCTTCTTGTATGTACCAGCTACTGGATGCTGGAAACGTGTAGGGTTTGTAGAGTTACCAGTGATAGAAACACCTACGTTCTCGTGGTGCATGATAGCAACACCTTCCTGAACATCGTCAGCACCGTAGCACTTAACTGTTGCACGAAGACCATTTGAGTATGCCTTCTCAGAAACGATGTTAAGCTTAGCATCATGATAATCGTACTTTGTCTCAACGAATGTGAAACCGTTGATACGTGAGATAATCTGTGCAGCGTCCTTACCAAGACCGTTAAGGATAACACGAAGAGGCTTCTGGCGAACCTTGTTAGCCTTCTCAGCGATACCGATAGCACCCTCAGCAGCAGCAAATGACTCGTGACCTGCGAGGAAGCAGAAGCACTCTGTCTCCTCCTCAAGGAGCATCTTTCCAAGGTTACCATGACCAAGACCTACCTTACGGTGATCAGCAACAGAACCTGGAATACAGAAAGACTGAAGTCCCTCTCCGATTGCAGCAGCTGCATCAGCAGCCTTACGGCAATTCTTCTTAATAGCGATTGCAGCACCTACAGTGTAAGCCCAGCAAGCGTTCTCGAAGCAGATAGGCTGAATCTTCTTTACCTGCTCGTATACATCAAGACCAGCGTCCTTTGTAATCTTCTCAGCTTCTTCGATTGAGCTGATACCATACTTATTAAGAACAGCATTGATCTGATCAATTCTTCTCTCATATGATTCAAATAAAGCCATTTTAGTTTCTCCTTTCCTTTATTATTCCTGACGTGGATCGATAATCTTAACAGCATCGTCAACACGTCCGTACTGGCCCTTTGCCTTCTCCCATGCTGTGTTAGGATCATCACCCTTCTTAATGAAGTCTGTCATCTTTCCAAGAGAAACAAACTGGTATCCGATAACTTCGTTATCAGCATCAAGTGCGATACCTGTTACATAGCCTTCAGCCATCTCAAGGTAACGAACACCCTTTTCCTTTGTTGCGTACATTGTACCAACCTGTGAACGAAGACCCTTTCCAAGATCCTCAAGACCAGCACCAACTGCAAGTCCGTCATCAGAGAATGCAGACTGTGTACGTCCGTAAACGATCTGAAGGAAAAGCTCTCTCATAGCTGTATTGATAGCATCGCAAACAAGGTCTGTATTAAGAGCCTCAAGGATTGTCTTACCCTGAAGGATCTCTGCTGCCATAGCAGCTGAATGTGTCATACCTGAGCAACCAATTGTCTCAACAAGTGCTTCCTCAATAACACCATTCTTAACATTTAAAGATAATTTGCAGGCACCCTGCTGTGGAGCACACCAGCCTACACCGTGTGTGAAACCGCTAATATCAGAAATCTGCTTAGCGTGTACCCATTTTCCCTCCTCAGGGATAGGAGCTGGTTCATGCTTTGCGCCCTTTGCTACAGGACACATGTTTTCTACTTCTTTTGTGTAAATCATTGTAGAACTCCTTTCTTCGTTCGATATAATGACCATTAAAATGTAATTGCTACTTACATTAATGACATAATTTGGAACGTGCTTATGTACATAAGCACGCTATCGAGAATATTTTCTCATTTTTTGTTTATTTAGTAAAGTACTCTTTTGCACTTTTTGTTAAAAATTTGACTAAGAGTTATGCATAGAACCTAACTCATCATTCTATTCATAAATTCTAATGTCCGTAATGGCACATTGGTCACCTGTAATAGAAAAATATAGTTTTTCTGGCATAAGAAGAAACATAGTTTTATTCTTGATTTTAAAATCAGAATTTTCAATGGCCATCTCCAGAGTGTCGCCAGATATCCTAAACGAAATATGGCAGTCCATTCCCTTTTTATTTTTCTCTTTCCAAGTATCCCAATTCTTAAACTCCCTAGTTTTTTTAACTGTAGGATCATTGGTAGCAAGTGTTGAATCACTCTTTAGTTCACCATTCATTTGAATAAGAGCATATTCCAAATAATTTTCCCCATCAACCTTGCCATCATCTGAAGAGTACACGACTATAAAAGGGCAATTCCAAATGAAATTTGCCATTGGAAGGCTCATTGTATGGAATTCACAATTCAATCCATCCGTTATAAGAGTACCAACAGACGATGCCGATCGGAAACGATCAATCTGAAGATTAGGTAAATCTCCTTCAAGTCTGTTAATGTAATTGTTGGCTGGAGCAATTCGTGTGAACTGATCATCTGTAAATATCTCTTCTGTACGTTCTATATTAATGTTACTAATATTACAATATTCACCTGTGATGCCTATATAAGCGTACTTTGAATTCTCAGGTAAAGCCATAATAACATCTATAACTTCAGAATCACTTGATATGCTTATCTTTAGATGATCCCCACATTTAGCTGCAGTCATCTCATAGGCAGCACCGTAAAACTCCGAAATGCTTCCACTTTTTTGAGAAATTGTAACTTCCATGTTCTTAGCCTTAGTGGAATTATAGTGCCCATTAAACCAAATCTCCCCAAATTCTAAATACCCAAACGCGCTTATACTCTTCTCATCAGAATGGATTCTTCCATCGTAAGCATCAAAAACAATAATTGAAGGTGCCGAAAATCCCGTTGGCGAATCGCTATTAAGGCTCCATTCAAAACCGATTTTTGTAATCTTATCATCAATAAGAATTCCCTTTGTAACATTACTTCTATATTCATTAACAGAGAGGTATTCATCAGGCTTATTATCTATATCTTCCACATTTTCACGCAACTTATAGTCCTTATCGCTGTCAATAAGACTAATCATAATAGCTGCAAAACGTGGATCAAATGTTGTTCCTGATTTTTTTAAAAATTCTTCTCTAACAATCACTTGAGGATACGCATCCCTGTCACTTTTTCTTGAAGTCAGATTGTCATAATAATCTGCAACAGCAATTATTCTGGCTATCTCTGGAATCTCGTCTCCTTTTAAATTTTCAGGATATCCGCTTCCATCATATTTTTCATGATGAAAATGAGCACCATCCTTTAAAAAAGGATATTCTGTGATATTAGACAATATATCCGCACCAATAATTGTTTCTCTTCTATAAATCTTCAATTCTTCTTCATTTAGATTGTTTCTTTTGTTTAAGATGCTTTCAGGAAGACCAACTTTTCCAATATCATGTAACAGTGCAGCATAATATATTTCATCACATTCTTTGTCACTCTTCCCACAGGTTTTTGCTATTGCCTTTGCATAATTTGCAACACGAGTAGAATGGCCCAATGTAAATACATCCTTTGCCTCTACAGCCCCCATGAATGCAGAAGATGTTTGTTCAAAAAGACGTTGCATACTCTCCTGCTCTTTTTTCAAAAAGTCAATCTCGCTACGCTTGCCCTCCTCCATTTCTCGATTAAGATTAAATAAAGCTACTACGTAAATAAATATGCAAGTAATAATAATTCCTATATTGGTCATTGATGTTCCCGCTATAAATAATTGAGCAATGGAGCAGATTAAAGGAACAACAATAAAAAGAGTATTTGAAAGATTAATTATCCAATCTAAATATCTTTTATATTTTATAATTGCAGTCAATTGAATCAAAGGCACGAAGAATGGGAAAATATAACTTATAATATATCCCGGTCCTCTGCTATAAATATTATTTGAATCAAATGTATAATATATTCCTGATAAGCCACAGAAAATACAAAGTATAATTCCAATAATCATAAATATCGTGCAAAAATCCAGTCGTAGCGGAGTCTTCTTCATCTTTCCTTCATTCTTATATAAATCAATAAGATATAGATTGAATGCCAATACAATAACATCAGTAAATAGGTAATCCATGAAAATAGAAAGACGATGCATGAAAAGACCTAATTGGGATATATCACCATTGTAGAAGTATGAAAGTCTATCAGAATAAAGCAAAGCCATTGCGCTTAATTCCAGAAACAGCAGCACAATTCTTCTGCTTAATGGCAAAGCTCTAGCTACAACAACAAAAATTGCTATTGTTCCGCATATACTGCTTAGAGCCAGCATCAGATCCAATTGATGTTTGATAAAAAATTCTAACATCCTTCTTTCATCCTCTCTACAATGAGTGTAATTTTGTAAGCTTGGTATATAGACTTCTACATTCAGATAGGAAACTGTTTGTATTATCTGCTATATAATCTAAATCATTACGATTTCCTGCAGCCTCCAAAGACTCTGCAACTGCCACCAAATCATTAGCGCCTACAATTGAACAGGAGGTTCTTAAACTATGCATTTTAATAGTGTATAACTTGATATCTAAATTCTTATAAGCATCTTCTATTCCGTTAACATATTTATTTATGGCATCCATAAATGTAAGCAATGATGTCAGATATTGACCAGCCCCACCATTATCTCTAATTCCATCTCGTACATTAAGTTCCTTAATGTTATAAAGCCATTCTTTATCTTTTGGAAGTTCAGAATCCTCTTCATAACCTTCCGTATCAGATAGCTTCATGTAAATTTTTGTAGGAATGTGCTTTAAAATTGTTTTTTCCAACAATTTGCTATCAACAGGTTTTAACAATACACCATTAAAACCTTTAGACTGATAGAATTCTTCATCCTCCATTGGTATGGAAGAAATAGCATAAACAGGAATATCGGGAACAATATCACGTACACGTATTAAAAGTTCTGAAGCAGTTATATCAGGCATATGACATTCCATCAATACAAGGTTATAGCTTCCAAATTTTATTTTCTCAAGGCATTCTTCACCTGTTGTGGCTGTTCCTACAAACATCTTTGTTTCTTTCAGAATGTTCTTGATAATATTCAAGCTTTTCATATTGTTATCTACAACAAGAACTTCCGCCTCTGGAGCAACAAAACTAGGAATATAAAGTCCATGGGTTACCCTGTCCTCTTTTTCCTTAAATACACTTACTGGTGTTGAATTAACTATTTTTTGTCTAACCTTAAAAGTGAAGGTTGCCCCCTGCCCCTCTTCACTGGAAACCTCGATTGTTCCATTCATTAGATTAGCGAACATTCTAGATAAAGTAAGTCCCAATCCAAATTCATAAGGAACACCTACCGTCATATATCCAATAGTTTCAAAGGAGTTAAATATATCATCCTTGAATTCATCACTAATTCCTGGTCCTGTATCCTTTACAGAAATGTTCAAATCACAATAATTATTCTCTATTGAATCAACTGTTGCCCGTATAGTCACACCGCCATCAGAAGTATACTTAACCCCATTATTAATCAATGTCCAAATAATCTGGCTTAATTTATCAACATCTCCAAAAAGGCGGACTGGCATCTTTTCATCCACTTCGAACTCAAAAGATAGGCCTTTTTCATTGCAAAGATGTCTCGTTATTGATATTGCGCTTTGCATAGCCTCCACAGTATCGTATTCCTTTTCATTAACTGTAGCCTTTCCTGATTCTATATTGGATATATATATTAACGAATCAATTAACTCCAATAGATTTTCAGATGCATTTTTTATTTCAATAGCATCATTAATAACTGAGAAGAAATATTCATTAGAAGAAACTGTAGGATCTCTTCTAAGAATCATTTCATCGGCACCCATAATCGTAATCAATGGGGTCCTAAGGAAATTTGAAATATTAGCAAGGAATCGTTCTTTTACGCTATTTGCTCTTGCCAGTTCATCAGTGGTTTCCTGTAATTTTTCATACTGTTTACTTATAGTTGTTTTAAACAATATTCTCCATGCCAAAACACCACCTATAATTAGGAACAATAATAAAATAACAGCCTGAACAAAAGCCATTTCATAAAGTAATGGTTTCTTTTCAATGAGAAACTTTTTTTCCCGAAGAATTTCGTTTCCACTTTGATTCAACATTTGAAGATGTAGATTGTATGTTCCATATCTAAGACCGGTAAATTCCAACGGTCTAAGTTTATTAAGAAGCTCAGTTGCCCCCTGATCCTTCACTCCCTCTAGACATATATGTATTTTAGGATTAGTTTCAGAATAATCCAAAATAGCTGGAACAAAAGCAATTCGATTAGCCCCTGCTGGAATGATATATTTTCCATTTTTATCGGGATAAATGAATTTTCCGTCACATATAACCGAACGTAATTCAAAATTTAAATCAACATGTTCTTCCACAAACTTTTCTATGTTAATTTTACAAACACCCTTACGACTTGATACATATAAATTTGAATTCTCATCTAAAGAACTGTAACTATTTCCCGTAGGAATACTTGGCAAGCCATTCAAAAGATTATAATGTTTATATTCATTAACATTATCATCAATCATACTCTGAGCATTTACGCAATAAATACCATCAGAAGCAAGAACCCATAAGTCCTTACCATTTTCTTTAAAATATACATCATAACAATTGTTGTAAGGGAAAGATGTTACATTAACAATAATGTCATTTTTAATATATTGTATGGAGTTTGAAGTAATTACCCAAAATACTTCCCTTGTTTTGTCCCAGATAATTCGCATAACAATATCAGAGGTCAAACCATTGTTGATACTATAATGTCTTAGACCTCTTTCGTTCAAAATATATATTCCGTTTCCATTTGTGCCTATATATAAATCTTTATCTTTTTCATAAAGAGACAAAATACTGTCATCTATTCTTAAGCTTTCAATATTCTTCTTCGATTGGACTTTAAAATCCTTAATATAACTTATTCCTTTATTACCACCAACTACTATTGTGCCATCGGATAACTCTAATGAGCAGCGAACCTGCACACTAGGTAATCCCTCTTTCGTAGTAAAGTTTATAATTTCACCACTTTTTTTCTGACATACAAGGCCTAATCCATTGTTGTATACGCATAACCATAAATTATCCTGTGAATCACTCATTATATGCCGAACACAAGATTTTCCTATATACTCTGTTAGTTTATTTGTAACTTGATTTCCATAAATATCTAATATATAAAGGCCTTCCTCTGTTCCCATATAAAAGTAACCTTTATTTATATAATTTGCGTAAACCACAAGATTATTAAAATCATAACGACTGGTAACGCTGGTAAAATTGCAGGTAACTATTTTCATAACACCTGCTGTAGATGAAGCAATCCAAAGATTCCCCTGGTAATCAGACGTGAGCATTTCTATATCCGTATTCAGCGGAAGATCTTTTATTTCCTTGAAATTTTTATGTTCATCTATATAACCAATAGAAGTGTGTGATGCTGCCCATACCCTGTCGCAATCAATACTAAGCCAATAAATGTAATCTAGTGACCTGGCATTAATCTTTCGTAAATCCGAATAGGAATCACCAAAATTTCCGTAGTAGATTAATCCCGATTCTGTACCTATATATACCTTTCCAACATCATTAGGATCAGCAATAATTGTGGTAATAAAATCCAAATCTAAATCTGAAGCTCTAAGAATTTGTTCTACTTTTCCATCTATAAGTTTGAATATATTACCATTATCGCAATATCCATATATATCGCCATAATAATCTCGTGTAAGTCTGACTATCCTTCCAGAATCTAATCTACTGTCATCAATATATTTAATATTGTCATCTTTATCGATAACAGCAATACCTTTTGAGGTTCCAATAATAAAGTTTCCTCTACCATCCTCAATTATGGACATAATGCATCGGGAAGGCAGGCCGTCTTCATCTGTAATATGTCTTCTATTCCTCTGTTCATCAAGAATAACCAAGCCATTATCATTTGTACCCACCCACATACGGCCATTTCTGTCCTGATACAGGGTTCTACTATTAGTAAGTCCATCGTATGAATCGAGCCTTTCAAAATCAGCTCCGTCATATCTTATTATTCCACTATATCCTCCTATCCAAATATAACCAGAATCAGAACACAAAATATAATTAGCATCTGAAGTAGGTAGACCATTTGTCGAATCATATACTTTTGCCGTATATCCAAAACCGTTGAGCTGATTAGAGGCAGCATATCCACCGCCGCCTTTTTTCTCCGTTTTCTCCTGCTTTGTCTCAGTATCTTTTCCATAGACATAAGGTTTCTTTTCGAAAGAAACCATCAAAGCAAAAATCAATATTAATAATGGCAATACTTTTATTCTTCGACTCATACTATAAATTGCCCCCATCAATATCTTCTAAAATTACTGTTGTTTATAACTGTTTTAACATCACTGATACATTCCAATAATGCATCAACACATTTAGGATCAAACTTTTTTCCCGACTCAGATTTAATAATCTCTATAGCTTCATCCAATGTGCAGGAGATTTTAAAGCCTCTAGGTGAGATTAATTCATCAAGCTCATTAGCCAGTCCCATAACTCTTGCTGACAGTGGTATAACTTCTCCGTGAAGTCCCTCAGGAAAGCCCTTTCCATCCCATCTTTCATGGTGATAAGCTGCCATATTTCTGGCTTCTTTCAGATACGTATCATCATTTACTATTGTTATAGCCTTTTCCATAATGCGTCTTCCGTAAACCGTATGTAATTTGTATATCTCCTCTTCCTCATTAGTAAGTTCATCTCGCTTATTTATAATAGAATCTGAAATCTGAATCTTTCCTATATCATGAAGAGGCGCAGACATTTCAACCTCCTCCATATACTCATCAGAAAGTTTCTCAGAATAATAGCCCTTTTTCTTTAAACCATTTAATATAATTCGAACATATGCTGCTGTATTATGAACATGATAAGTAGAATTGATGTCTCTACTCTCAACAATACCTGCCAAAGTAATAATAAGCCCCGTCTGAGTTTTTCTTGTTGTATCCGCAAAATGCCGTAAATCTCTAACATATTCAGCCATTTCTGATTCCATTTGACATATAGTTCTATAAAGCTGTTCTACCTCATCACCTGTGCAAATGCCTATTGAACGTGTCTTTCGAACATTTTCATCTAATGCATTTTGATCGCCATGGCTATCCAGGAACTCACATGCAGCCTTTGTAATACAATTAATAGGAATAACAAGCTCATATCCTGCCTGAGTAAAACCAAAAATCAAAATCATAACAACAAATCCGGAAAAACATAGGAAAATTTTTATCAAATAATCCCTGGCATATTCGGAAAGAAATGACATATACACGTCAGAAATAGCATAACAAACTATTTCCCCATTGGAATTTCTTACAGGGTAAGAAGCAAACATAACGGATTTATCACTATTAAACATAATCTCATTGATTACTTCTTTATTTTTAAAATAATCATTGTACTTAGAAAACTCATCATAATAAGGAATGATTATTCCATTATCTGAAAGAGTAACCCCTTCTTTTCCTACCTGAAATAGGTATAAAAAACCATTCTGTTCAGGAATAAAAAATGAAAGTTTTACAACACCCTGTGTGTTGTTTAACAGCATATTCATTTGATTTTCTACATCATGATACCCTTTGGCTTTGTCACCCCACTTTACATATTCATATATTTCATCACCATCTAAGATTGATGCAGCGTTTTCTACTATTGCAAAAGCCTCATCTGAATACTCTTCTTTACAATCTTCATAATAGAAAGTAATACTAATCCAAATCATAATAATGCTTAGTAAACAAATTGTTGTAGAAAGCATAACACTTATTTTTTTATGAATAGCTTTATTGGTACTTATATTTCTGGCTTCTTTGATTTCCTGTAATGTTAATGGTTTTTGTTTCCATCCATAATTTGCAATATAGTCTCTCGTTCTTTCTGGAATAAGATGGAAAAATAAGGTAGCCAATCCAATAGCAATACCTTTATCAACGATATTTAGTAAAAAAACAGCAAAAATAACAACAAGCATATAGCTAAATTCATTTTTCACATTTACATACTGGAATATTTCTTCAACATATTCTTCAAAAGGAAGGCCAGAAATGTAGTTCTGAATAAAAACTCCGAAAACAGAACATACCAGTGCTGCCGTTAGAACAGAATATAGAAATTTTAGAATTTTTGAAGACTTTGAGTAACGGAAAAACCATCCTGCTAAAATAGCGATAATGACTGTAATTAAAGAATAATATAGATATCCAGGAGAAAAAATATTTAAAAGCATGCTTGTTATCAAACTAACAATAATGCCAGGCAAAACGCCTCCAAGAAATGTGACAAAAATGGTTCCTACAGTATCTAAGTACATAGGAATATCCATTTTTAAAGCAAGATAATTTAAGCAGACATTCAATAATATACCTGCAACACTAAAGATAATAAGATAATATTTGCTATAGTTTCTTTTAGTATAGTGAAAGCTCAAAACCACACCCCCGCAAAAAACCTAGAGTACACAGTACATAAATATCTTATAACAATAATATGTTTATTTTGTTTATTAAATATTAAAAATGCCTGTCCAAGAGATTGGTATCCTTCTCCTAATTTATTAGTGGAAGGATTCAATCACCTGGGCAGGCGTATTAATATATTAATATTGATTTAGTTTAATTCTTTTTTACAATATTATCCTGTGACTTAAAAATACTGTCAGATTCGATGACACCACGAACTGGTGAAAGAGGATAAATATTAGAACGAGGACAAACAACTGTGCCAGGATTAAGTACAGAATTGCAACCAACCTCTACATTGTCTCCAAGCATAGCTCCAAATTTCTTAAGACCAGTCTCAATCTGCTCTCCATCACGAGCCTTTACTACAACTAATGTCTTATCAGACTTAACGTTTGAAGTAATAGAGCCAGCTCCCATGTGAGATTTGTAGCCTAATACTGAATCACCTACGTAATTGTAGTGAGGAACCTGAACATTATTGAAAAGAACAACATTCTTAAGCTCTGTAGAATTTCCTACTACGCAGTTTTTACCAACAATTGCTGAACCTCTAACAAAAGCACACTGACGAACCTCAGCATCCTCATCAATAATAAGTGGGCCATTAAGATATGCTGAATCAAAAACCTTTGCAGACTTTGCAACCCAGATATCCTCTCCACGCTGTTCAAACTTCTCTGGATCAAGAGTAGGTCCTAACTTCTTAATGAAATCAGAAATCTCTGGAAGAACCTCCCAAGGATAATCCTTGCCCTCGAATAAATCTGCAGCAATAGTTTCATTTAAATTATACATAGATTTAATTTTAGCTTGTTCCATTGTAAACTCCTATCTTAATTAGTTTTGACCATTAAAGTTCTCAAAATCAAACTCTGTTCTAAACTCATCATTAAGTTTTAATCTCGCATCAAAGAATAAACCTTTTTTGCTTAAAAATCCAGTAATAACATCAGTACGTTTTTCCTTGATTAATTTTGTAAACTGATCTTCTGGAATATCTACACCTGCTACCTTACCTACAAAGAAGCTGCAGCTGTCCACGTTTCCTTGAACATTATTCTTACATTTATATCCAAAATGATTCTTGATAATAGGACTGCCGCACTTAGGACATGTTAATCCTGGCATCTCTTTTGTTTCATCTTCAAACACAAATCCTATTCCAGTTACCTTGCCATTTTCATCCTTTGATAATGTAAGCTTGGCATCAAACTTAGTACCCTTTTTAGATTTGAAACCAGAGATAGTCTCAGTAATGCCATTGGTAAGAAGCTCCTTAACCTGAGACTCTTTAAGCTTCACACCAGCTACCTGACCAATATTAAATTTGCAGGAATTATCTGGGTCGTCTTTATTGTAATTGCTGCATCCGTATCCAAATGGAGTAACCACAATCTTACCACCACAGATTGGGCAGGCAACATCCTTGATTTCTTTTGCCTCCACATTGTCAAAATCAAAAGAGATTTCGTGCTTTCCTGATTCTTCATTCTTCTTTAAAACAAGGCAGGCGTCAAACTTTTTACCAGACTTCCCCTTAAATCCTCTGACTGTCTTTGTACTTCCTGTTGAAAGCAACTCCTTAACATCAGCATCTGTAAGCTTTTTAGATGCAATTTCACCAATTACAAAATCACATTTGTTCTCTTTATCAAAATACTTTTCGCATGCAAATCCAAAATTAGTCTTTACTATTTTGCTTCCGCAATCAGGACAAACAATATCAGGAACAAAATTAGGCTCAGCATTATCAAAATCAAACACAACCTCAGTCCTACCAGACTCTTCATTCTTTTTAAGAATTAGTATCGCATCAAATTTCTTTCCAGATTTTCCTTTAAAGCCTCGTAAAGTATCTGTTTTGCCTTCTGTCAAAAGCTGTGTAGCAACCTGTGGGCTAATATTCTTTCCTGCAATAGTCTTTCCAATGTAGAATTTGCAGGAATTTTCATCTGAAGAGCTGTAGTTTACACAGCCATAGCCTGACATTTTTACAGCAATATCTCCGCCACAGTCTGGGCACTTGCAGCCTTCCAGCTTGGTAGCTTCAATTCCATCAAAATCGAAGGAAATTACCTTTTTCCCTTCTTCGTTAGTTTTAATTCTAAGCTTTGCATCAAATTTTTGATTAGTCTTTGATTTAAAACCACTAAGTACAGGTGTAACCCCTTCTTTAATAAGAGCACTGAACTCATCTACAGTAAGCTTTCTTCCTGCAACCTCTCCGATTGAGAAATAACATTGATTTTCCTCCTGGAATCTATGCTCACAGGCAAAACCATAAGCCGTCTGGAAAATTCTTCCACCGCAGGCAGGGCAATTTAAGCCTTCTATGAATTCTGTAGGTGTCTCAGAAAAATCAAATGAAGTAACAAATTCTCCATCTTCGTTCTTTTCCATTTTAAGGACTGATTTAAAAGGCTTACCTGATTTACTCTTAAAGCCTTCTATTAAATCTGTCTTACCTTCAGTGACTAATTTCTTAAATTGTTCTTCTGGAACATCAACTCCAGCAACCTGTCCTAAATTAAATTTACATTTTATATTATCATCGAAGTAGTTTGTACAGCCATATCCGAAGGATGTGGTCGTAAGCTCTCCTCCGCATTTAGGACACTTGATTCCAAGCGGCTTTCTAGTAGCCACTCCCTTAGAATCCTTGCCAGTAAACTGATTAATGTTCATAGCAATGGTCTGTGTCAAATCCTGATCAATCATATTCTTTGTTTCATTTCGAATATAATCTTCCAGCTGACTGCGATAATCTGTAAATTCTACAGAACCATTTATAATTCCTTCCAATCCCTTTTCCCAGTTTGCTGTCTGCTCTGGCTTTAAAAGTGATGGTGTTGTAAGAAGAACAACCTCGTAAATCATTTCACCAAGCTTTTCTGGTGTGATGACCTGAGTCTTATTATTTTGATTAAGGTATCCAATACGTACTAATTTTTCGAGGATTTCACCTCTTGTAGCTGAAGTACCAATACCTGTAGTCTTTATCTGCTCTCTAAGCTCTTCATCCTCTATAAGCTTTCCTGCATTTTCCATTGCAAGAATAAGTGAACCCGAAGTATATCTCTTAGGTGGTGAAGTTTTGCCTTCTTTTAGATCAAAACCATTGACAGAAACTTCATCTCCGATATTTGCAGATTCTACAAATTTAACGAAATCTTCCTTAGAAAAGCTGTCTTCACTTTCCTCAGAATCCTCTCCATCATTATCTGCGGAATCCTTCGCCTTTGGAATACCTGCAATTTCTAAATAGCCAGGCTTAACAAGTACCTTTGCGCCAGCAAAGAACTTTTCATCTCCCACCTGAACAGTAACCTTTACGTTCTTGTACTCTGCAGGAGGATAAAAGATAGATAAGAAACGACGTACTATCAAATCATATACTCTCTGACTAAGTGGAGATAGTTTATCAATGCCATTGCACTGACCAGTAGGTATAATAGCGTAGTGATCAGTAACCTTGCTGTCATCAGTATATGAAGTCTTTTCTATACCAACAAACTTTTGATTACCTATAATGTCTTTAACGAAATTTGCTGTAGGGCCATAATTCTGAAGGCCATATAGATTCTTTCTGATTTCCTTTGCTACAGCTGTAGTAAGTACTCTGGCATCAGTTCTAGGATATGTAGTATATTTCTTTTCGTATAATTCCTGAATAATATCAAGAGTCTGTGCAGGAGAAATCTTGAATCTCTTGGAACACTCAGACTGAAGCTCCGCAAGGTTAAATAAAAGAGGAGCTTTTTTCTTTGAAATACCAGTATCTTTATCTACTAATTTGGCAGGAAGATTTGTTAATTCTGCAATTAATTTCTCCGCACTTTCCTTTTCTTTAAAGCCAGTTCCTTTGTCTCCGTATAACAATGGTGACTCGAAATATTTAGATCCATCTACTGCCTTCCACTCCGCTGGGAAAGCACCTTCTGAAAACTTTCCAATAACCTTAAAGAATGGATCTTCATTGAAATTACGGATTTCTCGCTCACGTTCTACTACCATGCCAAGAACACATGTCATAACGCGGCCAATAGCAATAGCTGAATAACCTGAAGTAGCAGCTGCATCATTTATTAATCTTCCATATTTAACTGAAAGAGCTCTGGAAAAGTTAATACCAAGACTATAATCCTCGATAGTACGCATAATACCAGACGCTCCAAGCCTTGCATAATCGCTCATAGGCTTTGCTTCTCGAATTCCACGAAGGATTTCATCATCAGTCTGCGAGTCAATCCAGACACGAAGCTCTGTCATTCCTTCACGAACGCCACCATAATTACGGATATTTTCCTCAATAGTCTGTCCTTCTTTTCCCGAGTCACCTGCCCAATAGACAGTATCAATATCCTCACGATGTAAAAGTCCGTTAACGACCTTATACTGATCCTTTGCAGACTCTACAACGCCATATTTATACTCCTGAGGAAGGAATGGTAAATCCTCAAGATTCCATTTTTTATATTTAATGTCGTATTCCTCTGGATATACCATCTGCACAAGATGTCCATAGCACCAGCTAACGACATAATCACCATTTTCAATATAACCATTATTGTTTCCGCTGACTTTTAAAACCCTGGCAAAGTCTCTGGCAACTGATGGTTTCTCAGTGATGATAAGCTTCTTTCCCAAGACATAACTCCCTTAAAATTAAATTCAAATTAAACAAAACTTAAAGCCTCTGCAAATCAGATTTGCAAAGGCTTCTACCTGTAAAATTCTATATAATTATATCAATTATAGCTCTGTCATGTCTACCAGAACAACAGATTTATTTTCATTAGAAAGCTCTACCAGCTTATCGTCAAACTTGGTAGCTGAGAATAGATAAACAGTGTTAGCTGTAATACGAGCCTTCTTCATAGACTCAAGCAATTCCTCATATCTCTTATAGCTCATCTGCTTATCAGCCCAGTTGCAAATACCAACTACATTCTCTCGGTTTGAGCTCTGACCGATGACATCGATATTGCCCTCTTTTCCAACCCAGGTACCAATCTTCACAAGCTTGATTGGAAGCTGATCTACCACATTGAGCAGGTGTAAGTACTCACGACAAACATCAATAAAGTAGTTCTGTAAGTATTTATCAAGATGAGGATAGATAAACTCATTGTAGAAAGACTCTGGTGTGCGAGAAATAAGTTCTGATAAATGTGGGTAAACAAATGTGAACCAGAAATTAATGTATGGATCCACAATTCTGTATACACCCTTCTTTGTATTGTCCCATCCGCCTGTTTCAAAAGAAACAACCTTATCAACTACATCAAAGGCAGCTAAATTCTTCATGTAAACAGAAATCTTGGCACGGGAATATCCTGTATCCTCAAACAAATCATTAAGTTTTTCATTTCCGCTGGCTATGGATCCAAGGATTGTGTTATAGCATGATAATTCGCGAAGCTCTGAAGAAATATATCCTTCTGCCTCTTTATAAAGAAAACCTGTAGGGCTGAGAATATGCTCACAGACATTTGCCTTGATATTCTTTCTGCCATCCCATCTTTCGACATAATCAGCCACACCTCCGATAATACCGTAGGTGCTGACACACTGTGCAACTGAATAGTTTGGAAAAGCACGGACTACATCAAGGAATGAAAGATTTTCCAGCTTAATAGAGTCATCCACTGATGACTTCAGAGAACCAACCACCTCAGGGAAGGTATTCTCTGCCCATACAATAGATGAGCTGACTACAATAATCATAACCTTACCAGGGTAGAGTTTACGGTTCTTTAAGGAAACAAGTGCATAGAAAAGTTCGGTGTTTTTCTTAATAGCAAATTGAGCTTCATCGATAATTACAACGAGCTTTGAGCCATCCTTTGAGCGGAAGTTCTTAAAGCTCTCTTCGAAGCTTGCGCTAGCCTTGAGAAAACTATATGTTTCACGCATCTGCTTATCTAAATAGAAAAGCTGCTTAGCATCTGAACACTGTCTGCTTCTGTAATAGAAATAAGACTTGCCTGTTGTAAAGGAATCCAAAAGGGCTTCCTTAGCGCTACCAGTTCTACCATACATAAGAACCAGATTATTAGCATTACTTTGGTAAATAGCATCTAACTTCTTGAGTTCGTTTGTTCTAGTAACCATAACAATTCTCCCTAGCAATTTTTTCACAAAAATATTTGTACGGCTACTATCATAACACATTTCACTTTAGCAGACTACACCAAAAAAGAATTTTATTCAAATTTAATAATTTGTAGATTTTTAATAGCTCTTTGCCTTCTCCTTCTCAAAGAATTCATTAATGGACTTAAGGACTTCCATAGGCTTCATTGTCTTTAATAAGTACTTTTCTGGCTTTAAATCAACTGCTGCCATAACAGATTCCCTGTCACTTTTATTTGTAAGGAACATAACTGGAATATGTGATGTAGCAGGATCTGACCTAAGCATCTCTAGAACCTGTGGTCCTGGTGTTACTGGCATTTCATAATCCAGCAAAATCAAATCGACTTTATTCTTTGCCAAAAATGTAATGGCTGCCATTCCAGAATTAACCATAAACACCTGATAGTATCCTTCCAACCAGCTCTTAATGGTTCTAAGCATGGTACCGTCATCATCAACAACAAGAATTTTCTTATTTTGAAGACGCTCATCCTCAGCCTGTAATACTTTATCCATAGCCAACGCCATATCTTTTACGTTAATTGGACGTAAGAAAGATGCAGCAAGAGGAGTATTTGGCATAAGATTCTTAACACTGTCTATATCATTTTGGGAACCAATAACAGACAGTGATATGTCTCCTTCTAGGGTGCTGTCCTTCAAATAAACAAACAAATCCTTTATTTCTCCAAAGTCATCGATATAAACAAGAAATACCGAAGGACGATTGGCGATCTGACTCAAAGCATCCACGTTATAGGATGCCTTAATGACATCAAAGCCATTGTCTGTCAGCTCCTTTGCAATTGATGAAACCATAAAGCTTTTTGAATCACCAACCAGAACAAGTCTCTTTTCCATAGTCAAATCCTCTTAAGAAAACAATAGTTACAACAACTCTAAAATTCTATCTCTATCTACCGCAACTGTTAATTGTTTGATTTTATTATAGGTATCCTTATAATCCTCAGGAATACTGTATTCTCCAAGCATTGAAAGAATATAATCTATAGCGTCATAATTATATGCTTCAGCCAATTCTTTAATATCCTTAAATGCTCGCTTCAAATCATCCTCTGGAATCAGTGGTTTGTCTGTATTATCCTCATCTTCCATAGCAGCCTTTAAATGTTCTTTATAGCTTCTGTATTTTTCAAGTAAAGCAGGTGTCCTTTCATGAAGAGCGATAAAATTACCTTCATTTCCTTCTGCCTCTAAATCTGCAGCCATCTTTGAAAGCTCCATAGCTCCGATTAATCTTGCCGAGCTCTTTAGGGCATGGACATAAACTGTATAATTTCTTAAATCACCATCATTCAAATATTTTTCAATAGCATCCGCTTTATTATCCAGAGAAACAAGGAAGTCTTTAACAACATTTTCAAGCACCTCTGCCCCACCGCAATTAGTGATAGCTTCCTTCAAATCAATTTCTTTAAGGTTAGCAAGGAAGCTTCCTTCCGGAATATCTAATTTTCCATCAGAATACTTTTCAAAACCATTGTCGATAGCTACGGATTCTATCTTTTCTGGAGGTAAATAAAACTCCATCATCTTTTCCAGCTCTACGGAGTTAACAGGTTTTGCCAGATAGTCATTAAAGCCTATATTCTGATACTCCTGCTTTGCACCTGATACAGCATTTGCGGTAAGGGCAATTACAGGTGTTGCCTTATTAATATTTCCATTTAAAACCTTCATCTTTTCAAAGGTTTCTATACCATCCATTTCCGGCATTCGATGATCCAGGAAGATGATATCATATTTCTTTTCTTTAACCTTATCTAAGGTTTCAAATCCACTAATAGCTGTATCTACATTTACAAGGGTCTTCTTTAAAAGACTCTTTATAACAGTAAGGTTCATTTCAGTATCATCTACCACAAGAATATTGGCAGTAGGTGCCTGGAATCTCTGATGATATTTTTCTGCTGAATTAATAAATTCCTTGTATTTGTCTTTGAAATCACCGATTTCATTCCAAGAAACAACCTCCTGTTTAACGAAAAATCTAAAGGATGAACCTTTGCCGTACTCACTTTCAACAATAAGCTTTGTATCCATCAAAGCTAAAAGCTTACGAACAATACTCATACCAAGGCCAGTGCCTTCGATTGTTCTATTTCTAATCTCTTCAATTCGCTCGAATGGGGAATAAAGCTTTGCTAAATCACTTTCTTTAATACCTATACCTGTATCACTTACCTCAAAGTGAAGAATTATATTGTTCTCATCACTCTTTTCATAGGAAATACTTAATGCTACAGTTCCTTTTTCTGTATATTTTACAGCATTAGTAAGCAGATTTGTAACAACCTGCTTTAGTCTAATTTCATCTCCAATGAGAATTGAAGGTATAGAACTATCTACATTTATTTCTAAATCAAGGCCCTTTTCTTCCGCTCTTGCCGCAATAAGATTTACCAAATCATTTACCACGGAAGCAAGATCGTACTGAACTGCTAAAATCTCCATTTTGCCAGCCTCAATTTTTGAAAAGTCCAAAATATCATTTACAAGAGAAAGAAGCGAATTTCCAGCTGATTTGGCATTATTGGCATACTCCAGTATCTGTTCATCAGTACATTCCCTGATAATCATCTCATTCATACCGATGATAGAATTAATAGGAGTACGTATTTCATGAGACATATTTGATAGGAAGCTTGATTTAGCTTCACTAGCCTGTTTTGTAATCTCAAGCTCTGTCTCCAGCTTTTGCTGTTTCTCATATCTTTCAATATAATCGGCCATTTCCAGAAGTGTAGACTTTGCATAATCCGACAACACCTCTATCTCATCGCCTGTTTTTATTTCCATATTGCTAATCTGTCTTATGACCTTCAGTTTGTCCTCATCCTTGGTAAGAACAAAAGAATGCATAAAGTCAGACATGAGCCCCAATGGTCCACCTATAGATGTCTTTGTATAGTAATTTGCAATGGCTGCCAGAGGAACACCAACACACATCATCAAAAGGCTCATCTTTATATCAAATACGATAGCCATATCATTCATTTTGTAATTGGCATCTGAAATATATGAGTAAACATCACCATTCATATTATCTATAGTTTCACTATTGTTTTGGACATCAATGGTATCAATCATCATTGCCTTCAAATCCGGAAATAAAATCGGTATAAAGAAGGCTACTGATATGCTCAATACTAACTCAACTGCAATAATAATTGTTGTTATTTTAATACTTACTTTTGTTTTTCTGTGGTATCTATGATAAAACTCATTTCTTTGATACTCCTTTGTATATCCATAAGCTAATGGAAAAAGAGTTTTAGAGGTATCTGATCCAAAATTAAAAAAAATAGCTAATATAAGAGTTGCAGTAGATACTAATATAAAGGTTCCACAAAAATAGCCTAAAATAACCATCCAAAATGGATCTGATAAATCATTTCTACTTACAACCGGAAAACAGAGTATTGCTATAATTGTTGTCAAAGTGGATGTTATCAGTACCGCTAAAACAGATTTGACAGCACTTTTAAACCAAAAATATTGAGAAAAAAGAGAATAACCAAACATAGCTATTAAAAAAACGGCCATAGAATATGCTTGTTCACTATTAAAAATCAAGGAAACAAGAAAACATACTATAAAAGAAAACATGCTTATAAGATATCCATATAAGCCTGCAATAAGCAAAAAAGGAAAAAGAAAAATTATTATATATATATACCCCAATTTGTACACAGGATGGGAATGAAAAACAATAGAAAGCACACAAATAAAAGTAAAAAAAGCCCATATAGTCGAACTAATTATTGTTAAATTTTTGTTAGCTACATATTTGCTTTTAATTGTCCCCATAAAAACCTCTTAAACCGCAGTCAAAAATACCCCTTCTTATCTTAGCATAAGAAGGGGTAATAACTTGTGAATTAGCTGTTAAATAAGTGTCAACAAACAAGTGCTAATATTCTATTTCTTTGTGATGTAGCCCTGAGCCTTAAGAAGCTCTGCGCAAAGTACAGCGCCGCCTGCAGCACCACGAACTGTGTTGTGTGAAAGTCCAACGAACTTCCAATCGTAGATGCTATCCTCACGGATACGTCCAACAGAAACGCCCATACCGTTCTCGTAATCAACGTCGAGAGATACCTGAGGGCGATTGTCCTCTTCCATGTAACGGATGAACTGCTTTGGTGCGCTAGGAAGCTTAAGCTCCTGTGGAACACCTGAGAAATTGTTGATTGCATCGATAAGCTGCTGCTTTGTAGGCTGCTTCTTAAACTTAACGAATACTGCAGCTGTGTGACCATTGAGAACTGGTACACGGATACACTGGCATGTAATCTTTACATCGTCAGCTGGAACGATAACGCCGTCCTCGATGTGGCCCCAAATTCTAAGTGGCTCCTTCTCTGACTTCTCTTCCTCACCTGAGATAAATGGGATGATATTGCCTTCCATCTCTGGCCAATCCTTAAATGTCTTACCTGCACCTGAGATAGCCTGGTATGTTGTAGCTACTACCTCATATGGTTCGAACTCCTTCCATGCTGTAAGAACTGGTGCATAAGACTGGATTGAGCAGTTTGGCTTAACTGCAACGAAACCACGTGTTGTACCAAGTCTCTTCTTCTGGAACTCGATAACTTCCATGTGCTGTGGATTGATTTCAGGCACTACCATAGGAACGTCTGGAGTCCATCTATGTGCTGAGTTGTTTGAAACTACTGGAGTCTCAGTCTTTGCATAAGCTTCCTCGATGGCCTTGATTTCGTCCTTAGACATATCAACAGCTGAGAATACAAAATCAACCTCTGAAGCTACTTCCTCAACCTCATTTACGTTCTTTACGATGATGTCCTTCACTGCTTCTGGCATTGGAGTAGTCATTTTCCATCTTCCACCTACTGCATCCTCGTATCTTAGTCCGGCACTTCTTGGGCTGGCAGCAATTGTAGTAACCTCAAACCAAGGATGGTTCTCTAATAGAGAAATAAATCTCTGACCAACCATACCAGTACCACCAAGAATTCCGACTCTTAATTTCTCGCTCATTTCAAACACTCTCCTTAAATTTGTTTTTCTGTCGCGGACATTTGTCCGCCACAGTCATTACATGGCATTATAAACTATTAAGGAACTCCTTGCAAGCCTTAATTTCCCCAGTCATAGCATCATGTCCAGGAGCACCTGTTGTAAGTCGCTTATTTACGCAGGTTTCCATAGAAATTGAATCGTAAATATCTTCTTCAAAAACTGGAGAAATCGCGTTTAATTCATCTAATGAAAGCTCATCGATAGACTTATCTTTGTCTATGCAGTAAAGAACAAGCTGTCCGATGATTCCGTGTGCGTCTCTGAAAGGCACACCTCTGTTAACTAAATAATCGGCAGCATCAGTTGCATTTGTGAACCCTTTCTTTGCAGATTCAGCCATAACCTCTTTATTAAAAGTCATTGTGGCAAGCATTCCATCAAAGAGAACTATACAATTCTGTACTGTCTCCATGGCGTCAAATGCCATCTCCTTGTCCTCCTGCATATCCTTATTGTAAGCAAGAGGGATTCCCTTCATTGTAGTGAGAAGTGATGTAAGGGCTCCATAAACGCGTCCTGTTTTTCCTCTTACGAGCTCTGCAATATCAGGATTTTTCTTCTGTGGCATGATAGATGAGCCTGTAGAATAAGCGTCGTCAATCTCTACAAAACGATATTCATTGCTATTCCAGATAATAACCTCCTCTGAAAAACGAGAAAGATGCATTTGAATAGTGGCAAGGGCTGATAAAAACTCAATGAGGTAGTCCCTGTCAGAAACACCGTCCATAGAATTAAGAGTAGGACCATCAAACTCCAAAAGCTCTGCTGTCATATCTCTGTTGAGAGGATATGTGGTACCAGCAAGGGCTCCCGAGCCAAGTGGACAGTAATTCATGCGAACTCTGATATCGGAAAGACGAAGCACGTCTCTTCTGAACATCTCAAAGTAAGCACCCATATGATGTGCCAAAGTGATAGGCTGAGCCTTCTGAAGATGTGTGAAACCAGGCATAATAGTATCAATATGCTCTTCCATAATCTTAAGTATGGTCTCAAGTAAATGTGTAAGAGCCTGTGATGTAGCATCCACCTGGTCACGTGTGTAAAGACGCATATCAAGAGCAACCTGATCATTACGACTACGACCTGTGTGAAGCTTCTTTCCTGCATCACCGATTCTATCAATAAGATTAGCCTCTACAAAGCTGTGGACATCCTCATACTCAGAAGTAATTTCCAGTGCCCCTAAATTAACATCAGCTTCAATACTATCAAGACCAGCTAAAATCTGATCACGCTCTTTATCAGTGATAACGCCAACAGAAGCAAGCATCTTAACATGTGCTCGGCTACCGCGGACATCCTGAGCAAAAAGCTTTTTATCAAAACTGATAGAAGCATTGAAATCATAAACCATCTGATCGGTAGATTTTGTGAATCTACCTCCCCACAACTGTGCCATAACTAATCCTCCGTAATTCTTAATTCTGCTTTTTTTGTAACTGTCTTTCATTATATGAATAAACGCATCCACAGTAGTCCTGTCGATACATATCATATTCTGCTGATAACTCAGTAGAGCGTTTGAAGCCCTCCTTCTTTTTGAAGTCAGAAGGAAGCCATGACACTCCCGCTTCTTCGCCTATACGAATTCCGATTTCATTGAGAACCTGAGAATCTTTCATTGGAGATATTGTAAGTGTTGTCGTGAAAAAGTCAAAGCTTTTTTCAGCTGCAACTTCAGCTGTCCGTCTGAGACGGAGTTCGTAGCACTTATGACAACGTGCTCCCTTCTCAGGTTCGTGCTCCAAACCTTTTGCTATATCGTAAAAACGATTCTTATCATAATCACCCTCGATGAATTCGACCGGATGCTTTGTAGGAAAAGCTTTGATAAAACGCTGCTGTTCCTTCACCCTGTGATAATATTCCTCGTCTGGATATATATTAGGATTGTAGTAAAAAACCGTGATATTAAAGTACTGAGATAAATACTCAATACAATAACTACTACATGGCCCACAACAGCTATGTAGTAATAAAGAAGGCACGCGGCCTTCTTTTTCAAATTGATCTATTAACTTATCTAATTCTTTTTGATAATTAATCTTTACCATCTATTTGCCCAAATAAATAAAAATGCAATGGCGAAAACATAGATAAACGCCATAAGTACCATGAATCCAACCTGTGAAGCAAGGATACCTATAACAATCTGCGCAATGAACACAAGACCGTGAATCCAGATTGGAATTCTGTTAAGACATGCCGCAAGAGCAGCCTCAAGAACTACCATTACACAAGCAATAACAACATTAATATCGAAAGCTACACAAGAAACTACAATGGCAACTACCGAAAAAACTACCAGCCATATAAGTGATATTAACGGGAGATTCTCCTTGTTAACATACTTAGTTAACGCAGATGAAGGTATTGTTCTTTTAGTATTTCTAGCCATGATATTCTCCTAACCTTTTTATACAAATTTTTACAAATGTCATTATAATAAAACGGCATGATTTTCTCAACAATTTAATTGATTTTTTTACCTAATTATATTAGACTAAAAACCGCAGAAATTTCAGTTTCATAAAGGTTTACTTGCGCATTGTTTTTGCTCCGATAGCTCAGTTGGTAGAGCACCTCACTCGTAATGAGGGGGTCGTCAGTTCGAGTCTGATTCGGAGCTTTTTTCATATATATAAGGAGGATATAATTTTGGAATTCATTCAATTTGATCACGTATCAAAAAGCTACGATAAACAGCTTGTTTTAGATGAGCTGGATTTATACATTAAGGAGAACACTTTCGTGACTCTTCTTGGTCCATCAGGTTGTGGTAAGACTACTACCCTTCGCCTTTTAGGTGGATTTGAAAAGCCAGATTCAGGACGTATCTATCTTAATGGAAATGATATCACTATGCTTCCAGCAAATCTTCGTCCTATAAATACAGTATTCCAGAAGTATGCGCTCTTCCCTCACATGACTATCGAGGAGAACATCGCCTTTGGTCTTAATATCCAGAAAAAATCAAAGGAATACATTTACGACAAAATCAAATATGCTTTGAAGCTTGTTAACCTTGATGGTTTTGAGAAGCGTTCCATTGATTCACTTTCAGGTGGTCAGCAGCAGCGTATCGCTATTGCCCGCGCCATCGTAAATGAGCCAAAGGTACTTCTTTTGGATGAGCCTCTTGGCGCCCTTGATTTAAAGCTTCGTCAGAATATGCAGTACGAGCTTATGAAGATTAAGCAGGAGTTAGGCATTACCTTCCTTTACGTTACTCACGATCAGGAAGAGGCCCTCACTATGTCTGATACTATCGTTGTTATGAACCAAGGATATATTCAGCAGATTGGTTCTCCAGAGGATATTTACAATGAGCCAGAAAATGCTTTCGTTGCTGATTTCATTGGCGAAAGTAATATCATAGAAGGAATCATGATTAAGGATGAGCTTGTTTCCTTCCTTGGTGTTCAGGTTCCTTGTGTTGACCGTGGTTTTGGAACTATGAAGCCAGTCGACGTTGT
Organism: Pseudobutyrivibrio sp. UC1225; assembly: GCF_900115215.1. NCBI lineage: Bacteria > Bacillati > Bacillota > Clostridia > Lachnospirales > Lachnospiraceae > Pseudobutyrivibrio > Pseudobutyrivibrio sp. UC1225. The sequence goes on from NZ_FOVQ01000006.1 coordinate 29,155, forward strand.
CATCCGCCCTGAGGATGTAGAGCTTGGAGCTCCAGGTAAGGGCTTCATGGATGGTGTCATTACAGACTGTCTCTTCAAGGGTGTTCACTACGAGCTTGATGTTCAGTGTGGTGAATACGAGTGGCTGGTTCACACTACCAAATATTTCGAGGTTGGCCAGCACGTTTCTTTAAATGTAATACCATTTAACATCCAAATTATGAACAAGCCTGAGTCAGAGGACGAGGAGGTAATGAAGGAAGATGATTAATCGCTTTAGAACAAGCTTCCTTGCAGCCCCTTATGCAGTCTGGGTACTGATATGCACTATCCTTCCACTTTTCTATATATTAGGATATGCACTGACAAACGATGCAGGAAGCTTCACACTTTCTAATCTTTTAGCAATCACTGACGCAGTACATTTGAAATCACTTTGGCTGTCTATCGAGGTTGCTTTTGTCACAACAATAATCTGCCTGATTATTGCTTACCCTGTTGCGCTTATTTTGCACAACCTGAAAATCACAAATAAAGGCTTTGTAGTTTTCCTGTTTATCCTTCCAATGTGGATGAACTTCATGCTTCGTATCTTGGCATGGCAGATTATCCTTTCCAACAACGGAATCTTAAACAGTATTCTTTCAGCTGTTGGCCTTCCAACAGTACACATTTTATATACTAAGGCAGCCGTAACACTTGGTATGGTTTACGATTTCCTGCCTTACATGATTCTGCCTATTTACAATGCATTATCAAAGGTAAGTGATTCCGTAGTAGAGGCTGCTGCCGACTTGGGCGCCAACTGGTGGACCACCTTTATTAAGATTACAGTTCCTCTTTCAAAGGATGGAATCATTTCGGGAATCATCATGGTATTCGTACCTGCCCTTTCATCTTTCGTTGTTTCCAACCTTTTAGGTGGAGGAAAGGTTCTGCTTATCGGTAACGTAATCGAGCAGGAATTCACACTTGCCAGAAACTGGAATTTAGGTTCTGGACTTTCAATCATCCTCATGATTTTCGTACTTCTTTCTATGTCTATCATGAACAGGATTGATGATTCTGAGAATGGAGGTATGCTTGTATGACAAAGGTTAAAAAAGGCGCATCCTACTTCTATCTCGGACTTGTGTTTTTGTTTTTATATGCACCAATTTTAGTGCTTATTGTTTTATCCTTTAATGATTCTATGTCACGTACTGTGTGGGGCGGCTTCACTTTTAAGTGGTACATGAACCTCACTTCAAACGACAATATTATGGGAGCCCTTGGCACCACAATCAGAATCACACTTACTTCTTCTATACTGGCCACCTTACTTGGCACCTCAGCTGCCATCGGTATCCACTACATGAAGAAGAGACATGCAGCTATTATGCTTGGCGCTACTAATATTCCACTTTTAAATGCTGATATTGTTACAGGTATTTCACTGATGCTTCTGTTCACCAGATTCACTCCACTTGGAGAGTTTTCAGTAGTACTTGCACACATTGCGTTTTCAGTGCCGTATGTAATCTTTAATGTACTACCAAGACTACAGTCACTTTCTGAGGCCTGCTTTGAAGCAGCCATGGATTTGGGCGCTACACCATCTTATGCATTTTACAAAGTAGTATGGCCAGAAATTTTCCCTGGAGTTTTATCGGGATTTTTAATGGCTCTTACAATGTCACTTGACGATTTCACCATCACCTATTTCACAAAAGGTGCCGGTGTTAATACCCTTTCAACAATGCTTTACACACAGCTCAGAAAGGGAATTCAGCCAGAGCTATATGCCCTGTCTACTATCCTGTTCTTACTTGCATTTATTCTTTTGCTTGTAATGAACTTCAAAAAGGATGTTAGAAAGGAGGCTGTTAAATAATGAGACATAGATTAATTAGCCTTCTTAGTGTTTTTGTTTTATGTACTGCTTCTGTGCTTAGCTTCACCGGTTGCGGTTCTGATGCAGACGCCACAGATACACTTGTTGTTTTAAATTATGGAAAATACATCGAAGCTGATGTTCTGAAAAGATTCCAGAAGGAAACTGGAATTAAGGTTAAATATGAGGAGTATGAATCTGTTGAAGATATGTACGCCAAATATAAAGCAGGCTCCATCAATTATGATGTTATCTGCACTTCCGACTATATGATTGAGACTATGCGCCAAGAGGGGGAACTGATTCCTATCGATTACAACTCTCTTCCAAATTACGCTAACATTGATCAAGATATTATCGAAGCATCAGGAGCCTTCGATCCTACTCACAAATACACCGTTCCATATTTCTACGGAACTGTTGGTATCCTTTACAATACCAACATGGTAGACAAAGAAACTGTTTCATCCTGGGACTGTCTTTGGGACCCAGCATATAACAACCGCATCGTAATGATTAACTCACAGCGTGATGCATTTATGGTTGCCCAGAAGAAGCTTGGTTACGACATCAATACTACTGATAAAAAACAGCTTGATGACACCTTCAATCTTCTCTGTGATGAAAAGAAATATGTATATGCCTACCTTCAGGATGAGACTTATGAATGCATGATTTCCCAGGACGCTGCCATGGCAGTATGCTACTCTGGAGAAGCAGCCATGGGTATGGAGTACAATGAAGATTTAGATTACATTGTACCTAACGAAGGTGGAAATCTTTGGATTGATTCATGGTTTGTGCCTCGCACCTGTAAGCATTATGATGCAGCCATGAAATGGATAGACTTCATGTGTGAGGAAGAAGCTGCTACAGAAAACTTTGAATACGTATGGTACGCTACTCCAAATACAAAGGTAGCACAGCATGAGGATGAAGAAACTTTAGCTGATGAGACTGTGTTCCCAACTAAAGAAACACTCTCACGCTGCAAGCTTTATGAAGCCTACGATAAAGAAACACTCGACTATACCACTACTCTGTGGAAGAAATTAAAAGCTTACTAAAGAATACGCAGGTTACGCTCTCAATCCTTAGTAATTACTCCGTCGAGCTGAAGAAAGCTCTCCTTGAGTAATTCTAAGAGATTGATAGCTACCTGCTTTTTTTGTGTGATTTATTTACTTTACAATAGTAACCTCGTCGTTATGTACGTTATAAAAGTAGAGATTATCCGAAAGGAAATCTTCCTCCTTCAATTCATTGCGGTTTACGTAAAAAATCAAATTCTTTATTTCTACTGGATCAATATTTGGACACTCAACCGATGGAATCATTATGAGTTCATGGACTGAGCAAGGGATGATATAAACATCCGACTTCTTACGGGCCGCAAAAGCCTTAAGCAAATCTCTGTAAATAAGTACTGCAGCTCCATGCATTGCTATATTATTTGTAGCAACATATAGTGGCAAGTCGTTATCCTCTTCCTCTGCTACAGACTGAAGTTCTTCATTATCTGTATAAGATGCTATAGTATTTAATATTCCACGAATCTTCAATCCTAGTAATCTTGGAGTGTTCTCTAGAGCTAAGCCCATAAGTGCATCTACATCTACACCCCAGGATGTCATCAACTCATTGGTAATAACCTTACATTTCAAGGAGTCGTCATCATTGGTATGTGCGATATAAAATACCACTGCCAAATCCAAATATTCCTTATAAGGAACAGTCTCTAACAGTTCTACATTTTTGTCTTTATTTATAAGCTTAAAGACAATATTCTTATTAAATTTTTCGTATGTCATTTAGCCTCCGCTATATGACACAAATCAAATGGGAATAAAAAACGAAAAAAGTCTGCATGTGACCATGCAGACTTCATTATATCATCTAAAAAATATAAATCAAGCTCTTTCTTTATAACTTTTCGCCATATCTTTCATTTCCTTGGCATTAGTCATAACCGCCTCTGTAATAGCGCTTCCGCCAAGCATTCTTGCAAGCTCATCTACTGTCTCATCACCAAGAAGCTTCTTGATTCCTGAAATAGTATGTCCATTAGCTACACTCTTTTCAATAAGGAAATGTGTATCAGCCATAGCTGCAATCTGAGGTAAATGTGTTATACAGATAACCTGATGATTAGCGGCAACTGTAGAAAGCTTCTCCGAAACAGCCTGAGCTGTACGACCTGAAATACCAGCATCAATCTCATCAAAGATGAGAGTGTCAATTCCTCCATCAGAAGCTAATACTGTCTTTATTGCAAGCATTATACGGCTCATTTCACCGCCTGAAGCAATATCCTTAAGAGGACGAAGTGGCTCACCTGGGTTGGTGCTGATTACGAACTGACCATCATCAACACCATTATCGGTGTATTTATCCAAGCGAGTGAGCTCCATATCAAACTCACAATTTAGGAAATTCAAATCACTCATGGCAGCCTGCATTTTCACTGCAAGCTCCTTAGCTGCCTTGTGACGAATATCAGAAAGTTTTCCTGATAAAGCATCAAGCTCAGCAGTGGCATTCTCCACATTCTTCTTAAGCTCAGACAAATACTCATCAAAGCTTTCGAACTTTGCCTTCTTCTCCTGACGAGCTGCAAGCTCCTCTAGAATAATCTCGATAGAAGGACCATACTTATCCTTAAGGCGATTAATCTCATTAAGGCGAACCTCCACCTCGTTAAAACGGCCTGCATCAAAGGATGTATCCGCCATATAGCTTGAAAGTTCACGGTTAAAATCAGAAATAATACTGTCTGCATCATTTAACATCGAAAGTAAATCTGCAGCCTTCTCATCTATTGATTCGATATGACGTAAATCTGAAATCGCAGAGCTAAGAGCATCTGACGCGCCACCATCACCAGTCATTGCCTCATGTGCTCGCTGGAAATACTCCATAGTCTTGCTAAAATTAGAAAGACGTCTGTACTCATCCTCCAGCTCCTCATCTTCACCAGATTTAAGATTTGCAGATTCTATTTCATTTATCTCGTGATCCAAAAGAACTATCTCTCGTTCCTTTGAAATATCACTCTTCTTGGCATCCTCAAGCTCCTGCATAAGAGCACGATAATTCTTGTAGCTCTCAGCCACCTGATACTTTAAATCACCAATCTGATTCTTAGCAAACTCATCAAGAAACTCCATGTGTTTATGAGTGTTAAGAAGAGACTGATGCTCCTTTTGACCATAAATATCAAGAAGGATGTCTCCAACCTCCTTCATTTTGGCAGCAGGAACCTGCTCTCCGTTAATTTTGCCAACACTTCTAGACTCGGTAATCTTTCTACTCATAATTACCTCGTCATCATATGGCTCCACTCCTAAATCGCGAAGTGCCTCTTTAGTTTTTTCATCATTTACGAGATATACAGCCTCAACAAAGGCCTCAGAATCAGAATCTCTAAGAAAATCCTTAGATGCCTTGTCACCTAAACTAAGGTGAAGTGCTCCCAAGATAATTGATTTACCTGCTCCCGTCTCGCCTGACAGAATATTTAGCCCCTTTGAAAAAATAATTTCTTCCTCATCAATTAAGGCTAAATTTTTAACGTGCAAACTAGCTAGCATCTTATTCTCCTTTTTAACCCATCTCGCCAACCTTAGGAATTGCACCTTTCCTAATTAATGCTGCTCGATAATCCTCTTGAGCTTCCCCATGATGTATACTGTGTCATCTAAAGAACGGATGGCGCACATGATAGTGTCGTCACCGGCGATAGATCCGACAACCTCTGGAAAATCAAAATGGTCCATAGCTGCTGCCACAGCCATAGCCATACCAGAAACTGTCTTGATAACTAATATATTTTCAGCATTATCCATAGACACAAAACCATCTAAGAAAATGCGAATATATTTCTCATTCATATCTTCCTCTGTGGACTTAAATGCCACATAGCGAAGCTTTCCTGTACCATCGGCAATCTTTGTAAGCTTCATCTCGCGGATATCGCGGGAAACTGTAGCCTGAGTAGCATTAAAACCTGCCTCCTCAAGGCGAGCTGTAAGCTCCTCCTGTGTACCGATTTCATTTTTTACTATTAACTCTAAAATCTTAGCCTGTCTTTCAATCTTCATTTAGATCTCCTGCATTCTTGCTCTTATACGTTCCAAGAAATTAACATTTTCAAGCATTACCATATGTGATGTGGTGCCAGAACGATATATTCTGAGCTTTTCACCCTTTTTCAGAGTCTGACGAAGGGTGCCATCATAAACTATGTTTGCCTGAGGATCGTCATCATCGTGACGGGCCTCAATAGTCACCTCAACCTCATCTGATGAAGCAAGTATTATGCTTCTGGAATTAAGTGTATGAGGGTTGATAGGTGTAAGTATTAAACAATCTGCATGAGGGCTGACAATAGGTCCGTTTGCAGATAGATTATAGGCTGTAGAGCCTGTAGGTGTGGCCACAATAAGGCCATCACAATTGTGATTGTAAAGCTGAATTCCATTAACCTTTACAGTAAGATTCAACACATATAAACCTGCCGCAACTGGTGCAACCACAATATCATTAAGTGCTCTAAAGCGATTGCCAGAATCATTTGAACAATCACCCTCAAGCATCATTCGTGTATCTAACTTATAATTGTCGTTAAGGAGCTGATCAAGGCAGTGCTCGATATTATCAACTGTCATATCACAGAGATAACCGAGATGACCGCAATTCAAACCAACTATTGGAACATTACGATTGGTGACATTCTGAGCAACACGTACTACCGTGCCATCTCCACCAACTGTAATAATACATTGAACATCATCTGCTACACTGATAGGCTCATCAGAGCAGTCAGAGCATGTATCCAAATCTAAAATGCACATCCCGCCATGTGCCTTAATATAATCACGAATCACATTAACATATTTCTCATGTAAATCGCTAAAAGACCTTGCAACAATTAAAAAGTTTTTCATTATTTGTCTAAGCTACCATGAGCCGCTGCTACAGTGGCAACAACATCAATAGCATCCCCCTCTTTTTCTGAGTTAGAAATGTGAATCAAGTATTCAATATTACCTTCTGGCCCCTTGATTGGAGAGAATTCCAAATGGAGCACATAAAAACCAATCTCTTTAACAAAATCTATTATGTTATTTATTACTTCCTCGTGTACTGCTGGGTCACGGACTACGCCCTTCTTTCCAACCTTCTCACGACCTGCCTCAAACTGTGGCTTGATGAGACAAACCATCTCAGCATCATCATTGAGAAGTGCCTTTGCTGGACCTAAAACCTTTGTAAGGCTGATGAAAGAAACGTCCACCGAAGCGAAATCTAATTTCTCTCCTATATCCTCCAAAGTGACATAGCGAATATTAGTCTTTTCCATGCAAACAACTCGTGGATCCTGACGAAGCTTCCATGCAAACTGACCATAACCAACATCTACAGAAAATACCTTGCTAGCACCATTCTGAAGCATGCAGTCAGTGAAGCCTCCAGTGGAAGCTCCAATATCCATGCAAACCTTGCCATCTAATGTGATATCAAAATGAGTCATAGCTTTTTCAAGCTTCAGACCTCCACGGCTAACATACTTAAGCTGCTGACCATGGATTTCGATATCTGCATCAACATCTATTTTTGTACCTGCTTTATCCTCGCGGTTACCTTTGACAAATACATTACCTTCCATAATCATGGTCTTGGCCTTTTCGCGAGATGGGGCAAAGCCCCTGTCTACTAAAACAATATCAAGTCTTTCTTTCATTCTAATTTCCTATAATACTTCTAATATACGCTCTGTAATTGACTGTGCATCAATCTTGAGTTCCTTGAAAAGGAGTGTGATACTTCCATGCTGAACAAACTCATCCGGAATCGCAATCTTAAGAACTTTCCCTTTGTAATCTATGTCATTGAGATATGACTGCACCTGCTGACCGAAGCCGCCTGTGTACACATTCTCTTCCATAGTAACAATCAAATCGTAACGATCCTTAATAGCCTCCAGATATGCCTTATCAAATGGCTTGGCAAAACGAGCATTGCAAATACCAGCATCGATGCCATGAGCCTGTAAAAGCTGCTCTACTTCCTCAGCCTTCTTAACCATTGAACCGAAGGCAAGAAGCATAACCTTTGAACCATCCTTGATTTCCTCTGCTTTTCCAAGCTGAATAGGTGCACGTTGCTCCTTCAAACCACAATACGCCTCTCCTCTAGGATATCTAATAGCAATTGGTCCATTGTGATTAGATACTGCAAATTTCATCATATCTGAAAGCTCCCATTTATTCTTTGGAGCCATCACTGTCATATTAGGCATTGCTGTAAGGAAGGATACATCAAATACTCCCTGATGGGTGCTTCCATCTGAACCAACAAGACCAGCTCTGTCGATAGCAAATACAACGTGGAGATTCTGAAGACAAACATCCTCAAGAATCTGATCATATGCTCTCTGCAAGAAAGAAGAATAAACTGCAAATACAGGTGTCCTTCCACCTAAAGCAAGACCTGCCGCAAAAGTAACTGCATGCTCCTCTGCTATTCCCACATCAAAGAATCTCTCAGGGAACATATTTCTAAATCGCTTGAGACCAGCTCCCTCGGCCATAGCTGCTGTAATGGCAACTACCTCAGGATTTCTGTCTCCCATCTTACGCATAACAGTAGAGAAAACATCTGTGTAACCAGGATTATTGCTTCTCTTTGGAAGACCTGTCTCGATTTCGAATATGTCTGTACCGTGGAAACGTGATGGATGACGCTCTGCTGGCTCATAGCCATTGCCCTTCTTTGTGATGACGTGCACAAGCACTGGTCCGTTTATACGAACTGCCATCTTGAATGTATCAAGCATCGCTTTTATATCATGTCCATCAACAGGACCAAGATACATAACACCGAGATCCTCGAATACCATATTAGGAACCATTAATGACTTAATTCCATTTTTAGTACTACGAATCTTACGGATAATATTCTCGCCATTTGGCCACGACTCAAGTGATGAAAGAACATCATTTTTAAGACCAACATATTTTGAACTGGTACGAAGTCTCTCAAGATTAACCGACATACCACCAACATTTTTCGAAATTGACATCTCATTATCATTAAGAATGATAAGCATATTTGATTTCTGAAGACGTGACGCGTTATTAAGAGCCTCGTAAGCTAGGCCACCAGTCAAAGCACCATCTCCGATAACTGCCGCTACCTTGTAGTGCTCCTCAGCCAAATCTCTTGCAATACAATAGCCAAGGGCTGCTGAAAGAGATGTAGAACTGTGACCTGTATCAAAACTATCGCAATCGCTTTCTTCTCGTTTTGGGAAACCACTCATACCACCGTACTGACGAAGATGATCAAATTCGCCTGCACGACCAGTAAGAATCTTATGAGTATATGCCTGATGTCCAACATCCCAGATGAGCTTATCCTGTGGGAAATCAAGTAATAAATGTAATGCAATTGTAAGCTCAACCGTACCAAGGTTAGATGCAAGATGACCACCTGTCTTTGAAAGGTGCTCAATCAGGAATGTTCGGATTTCCTGTGGAAGTGCCTTAAGCTCTTCATCTGTTAAATTTTTTATATCATTAGGCTGCTTTATTTTATCAAGAACCATAAATTTTATTTGTCTCTGTATACTAAATATTTAAGAAGCTCATTTAAGAACTCATTCTTCTGTGGAAGGCTGTTAAGTTCCTCAAGTGCCTCATCTGTGAGACGTTTTACCTCTTCCTTGGATTTTTCAATACCTGCGAATGTAACAAATGTACATTTCTCATTTCTCTCGTCTGAGCCGATTGGCTTTCCAAGAGTAGCCTCATCGCCAATTATATCAAGGATGTCATCCTGAATCTGGAAGGCAAGGCCTATTTTCTTTGCTACATTTTCAACAGTCTCAACCTGTTCTTCTGTAGCACCAGCAAGCACCGCTCCTATCATCATGGAAGCCTCGATAAGTGCTCCTGTCTTAAGCTCATATATAAAGTCCAGCTTTTCCTTTGTCATTTCAAGCTGTTGTTTTTCTGATTCCACATCTACTACCTGACCACCTATCATACCGAAAACTCCGGCCTTTCTGGCAAGAAGCCTCATAGCCTCAGTGACCCTGATAGTATCAATATCAGCATCATATGCATTTAATGCTGTCTCAAAGGCGTAGTTTAAAAGTGCATCACCTGCAAGAACGCCCATAGCCTCACCATAAACTGCGTGAGTGGTTGGCTTGCCGCGGCGAAGCATATCATTATCCATGGCTGGTAAATCATCATGAACAAGAGAGTATGTGTGGATGAGCTCAATTGCTGCCATAAATGGCTCAATTACATCACCCTCTCCTCCAAATAACTGGAAAGTCTCGTTCATAAGAATTGGGCGAAGCCTCTTACCTCCAGCCGTGACGCTGTACTGCATCGCATCAAAAATAGTGCTCTGCATTCCTTCAACGTCTGGTAAAAATCTGATAACTACATCCTCTGCCGCCTCTGCCCTAAGGTTAAGTTCGTTTTTAATATCCATGCTAGTCTTCCTCTTCAAAAACCTCTAAACCGCCATCTTTGCTGATAGCCATTACAGCTTTCTTTGTCTGTTCGATTTTGGCATTGGCATGCTGAAGTTCCTCCATGCCTGCCTTATATAGCGCAAAGGAATCATCTAAAGATATGTCTGATGACTCCATCTTTGAAATGATTTCCTCTAATGCTTCAAAGCTCTGTTCAATTGTAGTTTCCTGATTATCCTTTTTCTGAGCCATATAATCTCCTGTCTGTAACCTGACTGGTGAGCTCACCGTCCTTGATTCTGATGCTGATACTATCACCTACAGAAATCTGCTCTACTGTGTCCACCCTGTTTCCAGCCTGATCTGTAATATATCCGAAGCCAGCTGCCAGCTTCTTTGCTGGCGAAAGTCCATCAAGACGACCGGATAATGCAACAAGTCTATTCTCATATCTGTCAAGTTTTACCTGAATCAGATTCTGTAGCCTGATGGAAATATTAGCAAGCCTTTCTTCATTGGCTTTTATTTTATTCTCTGGACGAAGAAGCTGTATGCGCTGTTTGTATCCAGTAAGTCGCTCCTGATATGCCTGAATCTTAAAATCCATATTTCTTTCAAGCTTGTCCGAATAACGAGTAATTTGATTGGCGAAATCCTGATATACAAAATTAGCAAGCTCTGCCGCCTGAGATGGTGTTGCTGCACGTCTATCTGCAACAAAATCCGCAATGGTAACATCTGTCTCGTGACCAACTGCGGAAATGATTGGAGTGTTTGCCCTGAAGATTGCTCTGGCAACCTCCTCTTCATTGAAGGCCCATAAATCCTCAATAGAACCACCGCCTCTTCCGACGATGATAACATCAAGATTCATCTCATCCAGACACTGAATACCTGAAATGATGGATGGTGCCGCTCCCTCACCCTGTACCTGTGCAGGATAAAGGATAATCTGAACGAAAGGATTACGAGTCTTTGATACGCGAATGATATCATGAACTGCCGCACCCGTTGGAGCAGTAACCACACCTATTTTCATAGCATGTGTAGGAAGAGGCTTTTTATACATGGCATCAAACATACCACTCTCTGCCAGTTCTTCCTTCAGTGCCTCAAAACGCTGGTATAAATCGCCAACGCCCTGAAGCTCGATTTCATTAGCATATACCTGATATTTGCCCTGTGGACTATAAACTCCCACGTAGCCTGTAACTACTACCTGGTCACCGTCCTTCATGGCAAATTTCAATCCCTTTGCTCTCTTCCCTGCAAACATAACGCAGGAAATTGCACTCTTTTCATCTTTCAAAGTGAAATAAATATGGCCAGTGTGATTATATTTGCAATTGCTGACCTCACCTGAAAGAGAAAGATTTCCAAGCATAAAATCGTCGGAAAACATCCGCTCGATATATGTATTTATCTGGGAAACACTATATACATTTTTATTCATGTCTTTAAACTAACTTAGCTAATGCTCCGTTTACGAAACCTGCTGAGCTGTCTGTACCAAACTCGTCTGCTAAAGAAACTGCCTCATTGATAGCTACACCTACTGGAAGTGCCTCGTACTTGATCTCGTATAAAGCAAGACGGATAAGTGTAAGATCCACCTTTGCCATACGTGTAGTCTTCCAACCATCAACTGACTTATTGATAAGATCATCAATCTCTGGAAGCTTTGCGATAATAGCTTCTGACTTAGTCTTGATGTATTCCTCATCCTCAGGTGTCTTATTGTTCTTTGCCAAATCCTCTGTCTCGGCATTGTTACGACCCTGAAGGAAGGTATTTATAACACTTTCCATGTCATCAGTGTCATGAAACTCGTTCATGAAAACTGCCTTGAATACTTCTTTTCTGACTTCATGTCTATTCATAAATAAATACTCCTAAAAAATGTTGATATTTAGAATAATATAGGGATGCCATCATAACGATAGCACCCCATAATTATACATTAATATGCATAAAAAATAAATAACTGCTGGACTAGTTGTTTGAAGAAACACTAACTGTAGCGATACGAATATCTACAGCTGTAACAACAAGACCTGTCATAGTCTCAACGGCCTGCTTTACCTTCTCCTGAACCATGCCTGAAACCTTTGGAATCTCATAGCCATATTTCATATTGATAGCCATGCGAACTACAATCTTTCCTGGGTCTGAATCAACGACTCTGATAGCCTTTGCAAGCTTACCCTGTCCAGCCTTTGAGATATTATCTGCTGTAAGATTACCAGCTAAAGACTCAACGCCCTCAACCTCTACAGCACCAAGACCTGCGATGATTCCAACTACCTCCTCAGAGATATTAACACCGCCGTCACCATTAACATTTATTACAAAATTCTTATTTTCTGCCATGTCTGCCTCCTAAATACTTATAGAAAAACTAGAATAATTATAGCAAACTAGGGGTAATTGGTAAACCTGTTTTCAAATTCATTTTATTTCCACAGGCTCATCCCTGTATTTCAGTCTGATTTCTTCAATCTGATCGTAGTATTTGTCAAAGGCATCTACTACTTTTGGTGAAAACTGTTGGCCACGCTGAATAATTATTTCGGTTCTTGCTCTTTCTGCTGGCCAAGGCTCCTTGTATGAGCGCTTGCTTGTAAGGGCATCATATACATCTGCCACCGAAACAATCTGTGCATAAACGGAAATTTCTTCCCCCTTAAGTCCCTGTGGATAGCCTTTTCCATCCCAGCGCTCGTGGTGCTGATGCGCAATTTCTCTTGCCACATCTAAAATAACTCCGTTGCTATGTGATAAAAGCTCATTACCATAAGAGGAATGCCCCTTTATAATATTGTATTCTTCATCCGTAAGCTTTCCCGGTTTTTCAATAATCTCATTTGGAATCATAAGCTTACCGACATCATGCAACATGGATGCAATTTTAATAATGTCTATATCTACATCATTATCTAAAAGCTCAGACGCCAAAATACCAGTATACTCTGAAACTCTGCGGACATGCTCTCCTGTCTCACCAGATTTTGCCTCTGAAATAGTAGCAAAATTCCTAATAATTTCAGTTTGGTTTTCCTGAAACTTTTTCATGTATTCTATTTTATTTGACTGTTCTCTCGACAGATATACATTTAATTTTGAAAAACCTGCAGAAAAAGCACAGGCTAAAATTACTATTCCATCCAACCAAAGCACTAGCACATCCTTCTCTTCTGAAAGAACATACTGGAAAAAATACATTGCACAATAGCAGCTATCTATTAAGAAAAACAACGCAATGTTATAGAAAAGCACAGGCTTCCAGTTTAGTGAATATAAATGAGTGGATACATATTCCACATCGTTTTTATGTACCATCATAAGTAGAATGACGGCAACAGCATATACAATTAAATAACTTATTTTTGTAGGAGATATAATCAGTGCGAACCTGTCCTGAAGAACATACTGAATAAACCATGTTGAAGAAATAACTACAGGTAGCTGCATTATTTTTGAATATAGAATTAAAGGTATGATATAAGCTATTGCATCATAAAATAATACAAATAATGTATAAGCACCAAAGAAACTGGCACTGGTTTCATCAATAACAGGTCTTATAAGAACAGCGAAAAACCATGAATAGAGAAGCTCGGCAATTATAGAAACTATTGGTCCTGAGATAAAAAAAAGAACTATACCCAGCCCAATTTTTTGCAATCTTGTGTATTTGTCCCTCACTGTCATCAATGAAAAAAGGACAAACAGAATCGCAGGTATGAATCTTGGCCAATGATATAGTACTAGTTCCATGCCACACCTCCACTGCTTAATTCTAGCAAAGAAGTGTGGCATAATTATGAATATTATTAGAATCCGATATTGTTCACAACTCCAACGGAAACATAGTTGTTTAAGACAGCGTGATAATCCGAATCCTCTTCTGCTTCAGGAGTGTAGACTCCCTCAACCATATATCTGATACCGCCATCGTCCAGTTCTTCTACCACGTTGTAGTGGTCCTTGTAAAACATTCCCTGTGAAACAGTTCTGTTGTAAAGGATTCCCTTGCAGTTTGAAAGAGGACAATCCGGGAAGTTAACATTGTGAATGTGACCAGGCTTTAATGGCTGGTCTAAGAGTCTTTTTAGGATTTCGCGAATATATTTATCAGTGACGTCCTGAAAATGACAGCCCTCGGAAAAGGCTATGGCATGATATCCCTGAAATGTGGCCTCAAAGGCAGCGCCAGCTGTGGCTGAATACTGAATATCCGATGCTACATTAAGGCCAAAATTAATGCCTGAGAGAACCACATCAGGCTTTTCTGGCATAACATTAAGACCTCCTACCCTGACACAGTCCCCCGGTGTGCCACTGCAGGAATATGCATGAACACCTTCGATAGGAAAATCCTCAAATGGGTATATATCAATAGCACTGTGAAGGCTGATGCTGTGGCTGGCGGCGCTTCGCTGGCTCTCCGGAGCCACAACCCAAACCTCTCCAAATTCTCTGGCTACTCTGGCAAGTCTGATAATGCCTGATGCCTCGATGCCGTCGTCATTTGTAATTAGAATTCGCATATGTATTCTCCCACTTAACCAAGCTTTTTCTTTTGCTGGTGACCTGTCATTTTAACTAGAATCGGATATGGTACAAGATGTGAAAATGTAGTAGCTAACTTCATTCTAAGTGAAGGAACAATAATCAGCTTCTTTCTATCCATTCCTTTTAAAGCTTCCTTAACGCACTGCTGAGGTGTGATTCCCTTAAGAGAGAAAACTACATCAGCATTCTCATTAAACTCAGTATCTACTGGACCTGGGCAAAGGGCACTAACCCTTACCTCACTGCCCATTTCTTTAAGCTCCACCGCAACTGCTCTGGTGAGACTGACAACATAGGCTTTTGAAGCATAGTAGCCTGCCATATAAGGACCACCTGGCAGAAGACCTGCTGATGATGCCACATTTAAAATATGGCCTGAACCTGCTTCCTGCATATTTTGAAGGATACCCTTGAATAAAATATGCATGGCCACATCATTAACCTTGAGCATCTGAAGCTCTTTTTTAATATCTGTCTGAATAAAAGCTCCAGCTAAGCCAAGGCCTGCGTTGTTAATGAAAACATCGATATTCTCATCCTGAAGTGTCTCCAAAAGTTTAAAGCATTCCTTTTTCTTGCTGAGATCCACCGGGATGATTTCCACTGGTACTGAAACCATCTCCTTTAGCTCTTCAAGACGTTCTACTCTACGTCCTGTAACGATAAGCCTGTAGCCTCTGTTTGCGAGCTGAATGGCAAACTCCTTTCCGATACCAGATGTAGCTCCTGTAATCAGTGCAGTTTTCATTCTTTGATATTCCCCTTTTCTATATTGCTTTGAATAATATCATTAACTACTTCGAAAAGCTTCTCAGAACCAAGCTTTGTTTTGTCCTGTCTGCCGTAAACCTGTGCCGATGTGACACCGTGCTGTCTCCAGTCTTCTCCACCATTGCTGTTGTTAAGCATCAATGGCTGCAAATTATCCATTGCATGGGCAAACTTTGATTCTGAAGTCTCATAGGCTTCGAATTCATCAAAAAGAGCTATAAGCTCAGCCTTCTGATCATCTGGAAGAAGTGAGTAAATCTTTTCCTTGGCTGCATCTTCCCTAGCCTTCTGGGTCTGGAGATTGACCTCGTCATAAGCATAGGTATCGCCAGCCTCTATCTCCACAATGTCGTGAATCAGGCACATGAGCATAACCTTTGAAATATCCACTTCTTCGTTGGCGTATTCTCTTAAAAGATATGCCATGATAGCCATATGCCATGCATGCTCAGCATCATTTTCATTGCGGCCATGGCCTGACAGGTGAGTCTGCCTGAATATATTCTTCTCTTTGTCAATTTCTAGTGCAAAATCCAATTGCTTCTTAAGTCTTTCGTCCATGGTCACGTCCTTGTTGAAATATATTAATCTTCTTCCTCTACACGGAAAAAATTATTGTACTCTATCTGTGCTTCTGCTAGTTCACCTCTTCCGAAGGCGCAAAGCTTCACATCAATTGAATAATCTGGGAAGTCTTTATTGAATTTATCATATGCTCGGCAACACTGCTTGGCAGATTCCGCTGCTGGATGTGCTAAATTCCCCCCGAAGATTCCAGAACTGATAAGTGGAAATGAAATACTGTGATAATCATTTTCCTTGAGTGTAATCAATGAATTGTAGTATGCATCGAATAATTCCTGATAAGCCTTAGGTGTAACAGAAAAGTTAGGACCTACAGCATGAATTATTGCCTTTGCATTTGTAAGTCTGAAGGATGGTGTGATTACAGCATCTCCATCATTTAGTGGTGTGTCAATCTTTTCGCAGGCATCTGTAAGCTCATTCATTCCCGCCTTTGAAAAAATAACTCCACAAATTCCTCCCCCGGCCCATAAGCCTTTGTTTGCAGCATTAACTACTGCATCCACCTCCTGCTCTGCACAAGATCCGTGGATTAATTCAATATTGCTCATTTTATTCCCCCATAATACTTAAAAAATTTCTTATACCAAATATATTACCACAACTTAATGGTTTAAGTTAATGTCAAACTTTATAAGGTTCCCCTCAAACTTTATTTATACCTTATAAGTCTTCTCTACATACCAATTTGTAAACGAAATTGTGAACAATGTTAAAAAGCATCCTGCCCAAACATCCGTCGCATAATGTACTCCTAAGAGCATACGTGAAATCATGGTAGAGCCTGTTATAAATATTGCAAGAACCCAAAAGGCTACATCCCACTTCTTACTTCTAAGTTTTGGAACAAATTTCTTTAAATAAACCAAAATAAAGCTAAGAGCCGATTGCGCTGCATGACCTGATGGAAATGACGAATCATGTTCAATAGGATGATGTACATACCAATAAGTAAACTGGCTATCAGGGTCTGTCAAAGTGATAAATCGTGGTCTATTGAAGCCGTACTTGATAATAGTTTGCCCTAAAACAGCTACAAGTGTGGCAACAAGTCCGACCATCATTACTTTTCTGAGCTCTACCACCTGAGCATAACTGCATATATATCTATTTGCCCACATTGAGAAACGAATAAAAAGCATGTCTAATATAAAGATTACTCCCAGCCATCTACTATTCAACATACCTACAGACAGTAAATTAAAGCCCACAAATACAATCAAAGAAAGCCATCCCAATATGATGGACACTACTCTCTTTTTGGCTACTCTAATAGTAAGAAAATTGCTGATTGCAAAAAATATTCCTGCCATAGGCGTAGTAAGCAGACCAACTATTTCAAAAAATCTCGCATAGGAACTATCAAATCTGTAAACAGCTTTTGCGATAGGTAAATCATAGAAAGTAAAAATACTCATTCCCAGTACAAAAACTATAATCCATAATGCAGAATTCCACACAACTCTTTTTATACTAGATTTGTTTTCACCCATGCCATACCACCTTAAATAATCCCCCAACAATCCTTATTATATCTACTATAATTAATATTTACTCACATCATAGGTACACTATTTGCGCATGTGTACCTACTAAATCAAACCTATTCCGATTTGATAGGTATATATAAACAAAAACCGTACCCATTAATTAAGATATCATCCTATTCAATAGGTACACATTCACGTAAACCATGCCTACTACATTCCATAATCATCTATTCAATAGGTACACATTCACGTGACCCATGCCTACTACATTCCATAATTATCTATTCAGTAGGTACAAATCTACATAAACCATGCCCACTACATCCCATAATCATCTATTCAGTGGGTACACACCTACATAAGCCGACATTAAAATCTACTCTCCTATAGCCTCATCATAAAATTCCACGAAATCTTTAAACATTTCCTGATCCAGTCTATTTTCTCCATTTCGACGGTCTAAATCCTTCTTTGCTGGATCATCATATAAATGATTATGACCTCGGGTCTCAAATTTAACAAAAACGAAATTTGGGTCATCCTTGTGATTCTCATAGAACACATCATAACTGTATTCCATACCAATCACGTCATCATCTGTGCTATGAACTACCATTACATGAGCATCTGAAGCAGCAAAGCCATCCAATGCAGTATTTCTCGCATATTTTCCGTAATGAATCAACTCATGGAGCTTGATAAATGGCATCATGTAATCGATAACCTCGCCAGCTGTTCGTCTACCAAAGGATTCGAACATATCCGAAGATTTATTGAAGCCAGCGCATTCAATAACAGCCTTCACCTCTGGATGATATGTCAAGACATTGCAGGAACTATATCCACCCCAGCTGTGTCCCCAAAGCACTATTGGAAGATCAGGTATTTCCTCATTATCTTCAACAAAAGAAATGGCATGCTCTAAATCCACTACACCCTGTGGAGCTGCTCCTATTCCATCTCCCTCGCTTTTATCACAGCCTGTTGCATCATACGCAAATACGTAGTAACCATTTTGAGCAAAATAATTTGCAACATCCATATAAGAATTATGACCACCGCCATAACCATGTGCGATTATAACAATTCCTCGTTGTTCGTCACCTGCAGAATATAAATAACCAGCTAGCTTCTGCCCCTTGTTAGATGTGAAGGAATACTCTTTACAGCTGAGCCCATCATAATTTTCCACATGTAGCATGTTTTCCTCTTTTGTATCGCAGCGCACATTAAGATTACTATCATAAACATATGAACAGAATACGCCCCAGCCTACAATCACCAGTAAAACCAGCGCCAGCAAAACACCTACAACAATTTTTAAAATCTTCTTTTTCTTAGTCATTCTCAAAACACTATCTCCCTTAATTTTGTTTTATAAATATTCTAACAAAAAACCCCTTATCACACTACTGTCACACTTAATATCACATAAAAAAACGGGACCCTAAAGTCCCGTTAATTCTCTACTATCCCACTAGTTCACGAACAAGCTTTACACAACCTGCCGCATCCTCGGAATAACCATCTGCACCAATTTCATCCTTGAAAGATTCTGTAATGCAGGCGCCTCCGATGATAATCTTAGACTGACAGCCTTTATTTTTAGCTTCGATAACAACATCTGCCATCTTCATCATTGTTGTAGTCATCAGTGCTGAAAGTCCTATAATTTCAGCATTCAGCTCCATTGCCTTATCTACAATATCAATAGCAGGAATATCCTTGCCCATATCAATTACGTTGTATCCATAATTCTTAAGCATCAATGCGCAAAGATTCTTTCCAATATCATGAATATCTCCCTCTACTGTCGCGATAACTACAGTAGCCTTTGGCTCGCCAGATGCACTTGCAAGAAGTGGCTCGATTAATTTCATTCCAGTCTCCATCGCATTAGCTCCGGCAATAAGCTGAGGAAGGAAATATTTCTTCTTATCATAGAGCTCACCTACCACATTGATACCCTTTATAAGATGCTCCTCGATAATAACCTGTGGATCAACTCCGTCAGCAATGGCTTGGTTTACTTCTTCAACAATCTGTTCTTTTTTACCTTTAACAACGCACTGGGCGATAACGGATAAGCCCTCGCAGGCTGATGCAACAGTAAGCCCACCTCCTGCACTAGCACTGGTACCACCAGCAGGTGCTGCCGCTGCAGCCTTTGCTTCCACAACTGGAAGAGCAGAATATTTCTCTAAAGCTCCTGGCTTATTCATCAAAGTATCTGCTGCCGCTGCGCAATACATCAGCATTTCCTGATTCGGATTTGCGATAGCCATGGTAAGTCCACGACTGACAGCGATAGTAAGATAAGTCGTATTTACGAATTGACGATTAGGCATACCAAAGGAAATATTCGAAAGACCACATACAGTTGGAAGTCCTAATTCGTATTTACAATAATCAATTGTTTCAAAACACTGTAAGCCTGCTGTTCCTTCAGCACCAACTGTCTGAACCAACACATCTACCACAGCATCTTCCTTCTTAAGTCCAAGCTCCACGGCCTTATTTAAAACTGTATTGATATGCTGCTTTTTCTCATCCATATCTTTTGGAAGACCAGCACCAGAAAGAGGAAGCGTGATAAACATTGCTCCGTACTTCTTTGCAAGCTTCAGCATTGGTTCCATCTTCTCCTGTTCTGCAGAGATGGAATTAATAAGGGCGCGACCTGGATATATACGAAGTGCTGCCTCCATAACGTCCACGTGGCTGGTATCAATACAGAGAGGCAAATCAACGGATGAAGTAACCTCATAGATACTATCAAGCATCATCTGTTTTTCATCGATACCGTTCATACCCATATTTACATCAAGGATATTTGCGCCGCGTTCCTCCTGCTCTCTGGCAAAATCCACTACCATAGAAAGTGAGCCATTGCGCAAGCTTTCCTGGAATTTTTTCTTTCCTGTTGGATTGATTCGCTCACCGATTACCATAAATGGACCATCCAAATCAATCCATGTATTCATACGCTCTGAGGTAACCACACGAAGCGACTTATCAACAACCTTATGTGGTGCCTTATCCTTAAGACGTGAAACCAACTCTCGAATATGCTCCGGAGTAGAACCACAGCAACCACCAAAAAGTGAGGCTCCAGCTTCGTATAATTTCTCACAGGCATCAGTAAATTCTACTGGTCCCATTTTATAAACTGTCTTTCCATTTTCAAGTTCGGGAAGACCAGCATTAGGCTTACACATAATTGGAACTGTAGCAACTGGTGCAATCTGCTGCACCAACTCCAGCATAGCATCAGGACCAGTACTGCAATTCATTCCAATACAGTCAACTCCCATAGACTGAAGCACGATTGTAGCTGTATCGGGTGATGTTCCATAAAGTGTCTTTCCATCTGGATTATAGGTAAGTGAAACGATAATAGGTAAATCACAGGTCTCTTTAATGGCAAGAACTGCTGCACGGCACTCCTGAAGACTCATCATAGTCTCAACAACAAATAAATCCACACCTTCTTCCAAAATGGCACGAACCTGTTCCTTGTAGCAATCCACTAAATCCTCAAACATTAAATCTCCAAGAGGATAAAGCTGTTTACCTGTCATTGAAATATCAGCCGCCACAAACTTTCCTTCAGGACAAATTTCACGGGTAAGTCTCACCAGATTACGGTTGATATTAACCAAATCCTCTGCCATACCGTACTCATCAAGCTTAATTCTTGTACCTGTAAAGGTAGGTGCAAGCACGATATCTGAGCCTGCATCATAATATGCCTTCTGTACCTCCTGAATAGCCCATGGATTATCAAGAATCCATTTTTCTGGACATACACCAGCTGCCATTCCTCTCTTCTGAAGCTCAGTACCTGTGGCACCATCAATAAACACTGTTCTCGTTTCAAGTAACTGTCTAAATTCGTTTCTAGTCATTAACATTACTCCTCAATTGCATGTCTTACATAATCCAAAAACTCTACGGCCAATGGGCCAGGTGTGTATTCCTTATTAATTAAATATCCAAACTCAATCTGTCCTCCCTCATTGAACAGCTCAATGCCTGGAATATACTCACTCTCATAATTTATGAAAGACTCAGCACTAAGATTTGCCAGATGATTCTTCTCTAACATATTGTGCATAACATAATCACTATTCGTAATTACGGATATGTCCTTACTTATATCGATATCATCCCCATCAGCTGTCTGCCATTTACCATATCGAAGATATGCATCATTCTCAGACTGGATAAACTTAAGTCCGCTAAGCACCTTTGAGTGCTTTTTCCTTGCATAGGCCTTGTCTTCTGGTTCGAAATAAACCATACCATTCATGGTCTTCAAGGTAACAAATCGCAAATTATACTTCTTTATCAAATATTCCACCTGAGACTTTGAATCCGGAAATACGTAGATAAAGCTAAGCTCATCATCGGAAAGACGAACTCTCTCGATAAGAGACTGTGTACTGTCTGCGTGTATATAGAAGCACAAATCATCCTTTTTATGCTGCTCATAAAACTCAGAAAAGCAGTTTGACAGCCAGGAGCTGTGATTCATACCTATGCGAACCACATTCTTCTGAGCATTGGCACTTTCTGATTCGAGTCTGTCAAAATCCATAACGAGATGACTGGCCTTCTGATAAAAAGCTCTGCCCTTTTCAGTAAGAGCAATTCCCTTACTTACTCTCTTAAACAATGGGTATTCCAACTCCTTCTCCAAAGAAAGAATAACCTTGCTAACGCTTGATTGCGTTGTAAACAAAATCTTTGCCGCCTCACTAAATGAACCCACATCAGCAGACACAACAAAGTATTTTAGCTGTTTGATTTCCATTATTTATCCCTCACCCTAAAGATATGTATTCTCTACTGGAATACCTATCACTTTACTATGCTAAAGAGTATACCATAAGAAAAGGAGCAGTCCAATAAGAACTGCTCCAAAACATTCAAAGTTAATAACATTAATTATTTCTGATCAAACTCAATTGAATCAATAATTGCTGAAAGTGCATCAGATACTGGAATATCAATTGCATCATCACCACTATTAGTTACTGTAAACTCAAAGGTTAATGCTCCATCCATGTAATCTCTGCCAAGTGCTGAACAATGAAGTCCAGAATTAGAATCATCACTAACTGGCATAGCAGCATAGTAGCTGGTTACATCCTCTGTTCCAGGAAAGATACTCTCACTGTAATTTGTATCGCTTCCCCAAGCATCACCAATTGCCTTTATTGCTTCCTTACCCTTATTATCAACTGTATAAGTAGCTGTAATCATGCATGTTCCAGCACAGTCTCCTGTATATACGAAGGTTGTTATTGGGCCAGCCTGATTTACCTGAATAACATCTGGGTTATACTTTACCTGCCAACCATTTGCATCAGTGTATACAAAGTCATCACCATTCTTACCATTTACGTAATTAACAGCGTTGAAGGTATCAGCATCTGCATCCTCAACTTGCTCAAATACAAGCTCGAGGCCATCAGAAAATGCTCCGACAACTTTGCCATCTTTAAATTCCTTAACTGTAAATACATCATCGATTGGATCTACGCTTCCAATATGGAAGGTTACATCATCGTAGCCAACTTCGTATTCAAAATACATCTGTGTTCCTGTAACACCATCATCAATGCTTCCTGAACCATCCCCATAGAATACATAGAAATATGTCTTATCTGGATTCTCAGCCTCAGCAGCATAATTTACATATACACCCTTTGTGAAATATGTAACTGCTGACATTGCAACTTCTTCATCATCAATCTTAGCTGACTTGAAAGTGTCAACATATGCTGACTGTCCACAGCCAACCATGCCCATTACCATTGTAAGAGCCATTCCAAGTGTAACTGCTTTTTTCATTACTGAATTAAACTTTGTCATCTTTCCTTCTCCTTTAAAATGATTTTTATTCTTTTATTGTTGTTCTCTTGTTTACATGCACATACTATCACTTGCAATATCACACTAGTGTCACACACACAAACGCAACAATAAAAGAAAGAGAGAATACGCCTGTGTAGTCGCATTCTCCCTTATTATCTACTTTATTATTCTGCTTCCTGCATAAAGAAGACTTTTATCTTATTTAAAAACTCATCCTTAGGCATGGTCTTTAAAAAATATCCCTGTGGTTTCAAGCCCACCACTGACATTACACTTTCCTTGCTGTCATTTCCAGTAAGGAAAATTACCGGAATATCCTTTGTCTCTTCCTCTGCCCTTAGCATTTCAAGAACCTGTGGACCATTAGTAACTGGCATTTCATAATCCAACAAAATCATGTCTACCTTATTGGAAGCAAGCCACTTTATGGCTCGCATTCCTGAGGTAACCATTGACACCTTGTAATCGTCCACCATCCACTCACGAACCAGGCTCATGTAATTTGGATCATCATCCACAATAAGAATCTTTTTCTTTAAGTCACCTGTGGATGCCTGGCTAGCGTACTTATTGACCATTGCTATATAGTCATCGTAATCAAGTGGCCTTGGCAAAGTCCCGTAAATCAAGTGACCTGGAAATCCTGCAGCTATCTCCGCTGTATCTACAGGCTCTCCTATTAAAATTATTTTCTTATTATCATTTTCAAGATTATCAACTAAAAATGTCTTTATATCTTCAGGCAACACCTCATCCTTTTCCATATAAAAAGTGACCAAGGATGCGTCTGCCCACTGTGCATGTATCTTGTTTAAATCCATTGTAGTGAAAACAGCTTCTATATTAGCATCTGCCATTTTCTTAAGTAAAACCCTGATTATAAATGATTCCTTTTCTCCAAGTATCAATATATGTCCCATTACACCCTCCAACAAGGATATTTATACTGCGGCCTTAATACACAAGAGAGTCTCTAATCCATCCCAGTCATACTGATGCAAAAGACGATTTACCTCATCAACAATGTGCTGATTGCTTTCAGGTAACTGATAGAGACTCAGCTCCTCCAATATCATCTCAACAGCATCAATGTCGCAGGTAGGTACAATCTCTCTTAAAGCATCGAAGGCTTCCCCTAGCTCTTCCTTTGAAATCGGCTTCTTAATAGCCTTCCTTCTCTGCTTCTCCTGAACATATCTATTCAAAATAACCTTATAACTTCTGTATTGATTCAATAAATTATAAACATTCTCGTCTATAACAGCCAGATTTCCAGACTTACCTGCCGCCTCCAATTCATAGGCTAGCTCTCCTAATTCCTTCGCCCCAATGATTCTGGCTGAGGTCTTTAGTGCATGAACCTTAATAGTAAAATATGGAATATCCCCATTCTTATAGGAATTCTCAATGTCCGCAGATTTAAAATCAATATCCTCATAAAATGAATCCAGGAACTTTTCAAAATCTCTTAAGCTACCACAATAGTGCAAGCCATCAGAGATAGATATACCAGCTATCTCAGATAAACCTATAAGTTCCTGTGGAACAGAAATATCAACTAATCCTACGTCCATTTTCACTCCTAAAACGATTAATATATATACAATATACCAATAATTGACCAAATAATCATCTATTTTCGATACAATTATGATAATTTTTTAGCTAATTCTTATATCTGTAAGAGCAACCTGGTCTCCACTGATTGTTACATACACATCCTTTGTTCCATCTTTAATGGTGGTTACATTCTCAATTGTGATTCCCATGTTTTCAGTAGAAAGACTGATGTTGTTTCCCTTTCTAACAAAGGAGATTGAACACTCCATCCCCACCTTATTTTGCTCCTTCCATACATCCCAGCCTGGGAAAGTCTCCTTCTTCTTCATTGAAAACTTGTTTTCAGCAACAGCCTCATCAGAAGAAATCTCCCCATTTATTTTGATTAATGCAAATTCTCTGTAATTTTCTCCATTTACCTTCTTGTCATCTGAGGAATAGAGAACAATATATGGGCAGTGCCATACAAGACTGGCAGAAGGAAGACTCATTGTATGGAAATCAAGCTTCATCTTATCCTCCAGTAGCACTCCCTTTGTAGAAGAAGAACGATACTGATCAATCTGTACATTTGCCAAATCGGATTCCATTCGATTTATATAGCTTTCAGTCTCCACAATCTTTGGAATATCCACTTCTCTTATCTTCTCATTGCTGATATCCACCTTTATATCGTATAAACGGCAGCCTTCTCCAGTAAGAGCAATATAAGCCGCCTTCGAACGATCAGGCAAGGCCACTATGACATCAACCTTTCCTTTTGGACTGAAGAGCTCCAGCTTTATATGATCCTCGTATTTGGCAGCAATTATCTCATAGTTGCCCTCCACTTCATTTATATCTGTCTCTGTTAGCGACTGAACATGAAGATTCTTGGCTGCAGTGGTAATAGCCTTTCCATCAAACCATACCTCTCCATATTCCAGATAATGATATGCATCAATTGCCTTTTTGTTTTCATGAACATAACCATCAAAAGCATCAAAAAGCAAAACAGCAGGCTCACTGAATCCGCCAGAGCGCATTTCATTTTTCTTCACCTTAAAGCTAATTTTAGTAAATTCCTGAATCATCGGAATTCCTACAGTAGTGGCATCACGATAGGCTCCACATTCCAGCTCTTTCTCTATCAAAGACGGAATATCCTTGATGTCATAGTTGTTCTCCATATCAAGAATTCGAACCATAAGGGCAGATATTTCCGGATCAAATTTTATCCCTGCCTGCTTAATGAATTCCTCTCGAATGGTCTGAAGTGGAAGTGGACCTCTATAGCTTCTTCTAGAGGTCATGGCATCATAAGCATCAGCCACACCCACTATTCTTGCGATTTCTGGAATGGTATTCCCCTTTAACTTCAGAGGATAACCACTTCCATCATATCTCTCATGGCTGTAAAGAGCCGCCTCCTGTAAATAAGGATATTCTTTAATACTTGAAAGAATATCACTACTGAGCACTGGAACTCGCTCAATTATTTTTCGCTCCTCATCAGTAAGCTTTTCCTTTTGTTCCAACACCTCATCAGGTATACTTACCAAACCAACATTATGAAGAAGAGCTGCATAATAAATCTCATCACACTCTTCCTCCGATTTTCCCATCATCACAGCTATTTCTCTGGCAAGTCTTGAAACACGAGCAGCGTGACCAACTGAGTACTCATCTCTTTGTTCGACTGCTGCCATAAATGCTGTGGCAGTCTGGTCGAAAAGACGCTTGGCACTCTTCTTCTCTTCTTCCAAAATCTTCATCTCATGATTATGTGCATTCAATACTGTCTCGTTTATATCAAGATAGGTAAATATGTATAGGAAAATTGAAACCATGGCCATTGACATATTTACAATAGATATTCCGTATGCAAACACCTGAACAATAGCTATTACAATAGGAACAAAAATGTAGGCAACCATTGCTCCGTATATCCATTTACTCATAATATGTCTATATTGTTGGATAACTGTATACTGAATAATTGGGCAGACAACTGGAATAATGTAGCAAATAAGAAAACCAGGTCCCCTGTGATACAAATTATTCTCATCAAAGTAATAAAACAAGCCTGTAATCTGAGAGAACACAACAAGAATCATTTCAAGTATAGCTAGAATACTTACAATGGTAATTCTCACTGGGATTCTCTCTAGCTTTCTGCTTTTTACCAATAAATCCTTAAGATACAAATTAAATCCATAGACAATACATGGTGTTAAGAAAAAAACAAAGAAATTGCTTACTCTAACCATTATGAAGCCCATGGCGCTTGTATCTCCTGAGTAAATATATGCTAATCTGTCAAAGAAAAGCAAAAAGGCCGCTACAAGCTCCATAAAAATAAGAATGAACTTGGTTCGCTTATCCAAAAATCTTGTAATCAAAAGCATCAGAACAAAGCACAGGCAGGCTGCGCTTAGTGCAAACATAATATCCAATTGATAAGCTCGAAATAGATCAAACATAGGTTATCCCCCACATTTATTATTTGTTCTCAAGCCATTCTTCCATGGCATCCCAGTCGAAAACTTTAAGCATTTTTGACAAATCGTAAATACGAATAGCATCCTCTTCTGGAAGCTTGTATTCCATAAGTCCATCCAGAATCATCGATACAGCATCAAAATCCATCTGTGGAATCACCTCAGCAAGAGCATTATATGCATCACTTAGCATATCCTCTGGCACAGGTTCTTTTCCATCATCATCTGCCATTACTCCATTGATAGCTTTTAGCTTATCCTTAAATTCATTGTACTGTTCCATGAAGGCGGCATTATTAGCATCAATAAACTCCACATCATTTCTATTTCCCGCATCCTCAAGCTGAGCTGCAAGATTCGAAAGCTCCAAGGCGCCTATGATTCGACATGAACTCTTTAACGCATGAATCTTAATAGTGTATAGTCTGACGTTACCTTCCTCGTATGCATCAGTAATTACCCTTGTATTGGAATCGATGGTATCAAGGAACAAATCAAGAGCGAAAATAAAGCTTTCAATTCCACCTGAATTCTTAATACCGTCATCGACAGAGATTCCCTCCACACTATTAATCCATAACATGTTTTCAGGAAGTTCTTTAAGCTCCTCTACTGTTTCATCTCTTGTAAACTTCTCTACCATTGATTCTGGAAGATGACGAAGAATTGTCTTCTCCAAAATTTCAGGTTCAACAGGCTTTGCCAAATAACCATTGAAGCCCTTTGAAACATAGAAATCCTCTCCTGCTGTGGAATTGGCAGTAAGTGCGTAAACTGGCACCTCTGGCTCAAACTCACGAATCTTCTCCAAGGTTTCTATTCCATCCATACCTGGCATCATATGGTCTAAAAGGATAATATCAAAGTGATTTACCCTGATTTTATCGATGGCATCCTCACCACTTGTTGATGTAGTTACAAATACTCTTGTAGCTTTAAGAAGTCCCTTGATAACATTAAGGTTCATAGGGTTATCATCCACAACAAGAATATCTGCGTCCGGTGCAATAAACTGTGGCACATAAGGTCCCTTAGCACCTGTATCCTCATGTTCGAGGAACAAGCCGATTGGTGTTGCATCTACAATCTTCTGATTCAAAGTCAGTATAAACTCTGAGCCTTCGCCATAAGTACTTTCACACCAAAGCTGTCCACTCATCAGCTCAGCAAATCTTCTAGAGATATCAAGGCCAAGGCCTGTTCCTTGGATTGCCACATTTCGTTCTTCGTCAAGACGTTCGTAGGCTGTGAAGAGTCGTTCCATATCCTCATCCTTAACACCGATACCTGTATCCTTAACGGAAATACGAAGTGAACATACCTCATTTTCACGGGCGTCCATAGAAACATTTAAAATAAAACCACCCTTTTCCGTATACTTCACAGCATTGGTAAGAAGATTAAGGACGATTTGCTTAATCTTTCCCATATCTCCATACAGACGCTTAGGCATTATCTCATCCACAACAACATCAAAGGTAAGCTCCTTTTCAATACTTCGAACACGAATCATTGAAACAATGGAACGAAGCATATCCTGAACATCATACTCCTGCTCCACAAGATGCATCTTACCCGATTCAATCTTAGAAATATCAAGAAGGTCATTGATAAGTCCAAGAAGAGACTCTGTAGCATTTCTAATATCAAAGGCATAATTCATCATGGACATGAAATAATCCTTTGGAACACCTCTTGCGTCTTCACGCATAACCATCTCGTTCATTCCCATTATTGTATTGATAGGAGTTCTGATTTCATGGGACATGTTGGCAAGGAAGCGGGATTTTGATAAGTTGGCTCTCTCAGCCTCCTCCTTTGCCTTGCTGATTTCTATATACTGACGACGAATAATTGTAGTACCCATTACTCGCCATACAATAACAGCTGTAGCTATGGCAATTAATGCCAGAATAAATATTCTAAAGGCCCATAGTTCTCCAAGTCTTGGAGACTTCTTTATACTGAAGGTTTCATCCTGAAGTACTGTCTCTGTAGTTGGATCTATAACTTGTAAATGTAAGGTGTAATCTCCATATGGAAGAGATGTATATTCCAAAGAAGACATTTTACTTTTCTGGATAGTTACACCTTCATCACTGGCTCCCTCAAGAAACATTTTTATAGTTGGATTCAGTGTTGTATAGTCCATTACAGATGGATTAATCTGAATACGTCCAGTTGATGCAGGTATAGTATATAAGCCCTTGTCATCTGGCTTGATTAATTCATCTCCACAGTAAACTGAACCAATCATCATTTTAAATTTTCCAAAAGCCGTATAATAATTGTTGAAATTAACCTTAATTGTGCCATCTCTTCCTGGGATATAAAGATTTCCCTCATCATCACTATCGCAATAAAGATTACTGGTAAGAGCAAATGGCAAACCATTTTCAACAGTATCAAGTCTATATTCTGTTATTTTATCCTTAAGCATATCCTCCGCATTTACGGAGAACACTCCATAAGAGGATAATATCCAAGCATTACCATGATCATCAAAATAGATATCATAGTTATTATTGTAAGGAAATGATGTAATAGAGCTGATAGTCTCATCCTTTACAAGCTGAATTGAATTGGAGGTGATTAACCAAGTGACGCCATGAGCATCATCCCTTTTTATTTTCATTATTACATCACTGGTAAGACCATCTTCTCTGCTTATGTGCTTTACAATTTTTCCCTTGATGGCATAAATTCCGTCTCCATCAGAACCGCACCATACAAAGCCATCCTCCATCTCCTCAACACAGAGAAATACAGGATTTTTTATTCCCTGCTTTTCCCCATAATTTTCTACGACCTGACCATCTCTTATAATTGTTAAACCATCATTAGTTCCAACAAGTGTACTGCCGTCCTTCGCAAACGCGATACAACGCACCTGATTATTTGGCAATCCATTTTGCGTGGTATATCTTGTGATATTACCATCCTTGTCCATGCAGACAAGTCCCTTACTTTTTGTATAAGTGGCTACCCAAAGATTCCCCTTGTCATCTTCCTTTATACAACGAACTCTTGCATCCTCTATGTAATCCATTAAAGGATGCTCTGTCACTACACCATCTTTTCCAAGAATCTGTATTCCCTGATCTGTGCCCAGATAAAGATATCCATCATAATCACAGGTAGCGTTAGTAACCACATGATTAAGTCCTGCCTTTTCACAAAGATTCACGTAGTTGTTAGCAACGACTTTAACAGCACCCAGTGTAGAAGAAGAAATCCAGATGTTTCCCTGATAATCAGAGGTTAACATCTCTATGCCGCTTTCAATATCTACATCAAGTAATACAAACTGAAAGTTTTCATCCAGGTAGCCAATCTTATTAGTAGATGAAATCCATACTCTGCCACAATCATAATTAATCCAATGAATATTCGTAACAGGATGTACATCTATTTTCTTAAATCTATTTAGCTTGTCCCCAAACTTTCCATAATAAACATACTCGCCAGTTGTACCTAAATAAACATGACCTGGTACATTAGGATCTGCCATTATTGTGGTGATCTGATCAAGCCCCAAATCTTCACTTCTATATAATTCTGTAATCTGGCAATTATCAATTGCAAAAATTATTCCGCTCGAGGTCTGTCCGTAAA
Source organism: Pseudobutyrivibrio sp. UC1225 (assembly GCF_900115215.1). Classification (NCBI taxonomy): domain Bacteria; kingdom Bacillati; phylum Bacillota; class Clostridia; order Lachnospirales; family Lachnospiraceae; genus Pseudobutyrivibrio; species Pseudobutyrivibrio sp. UC1225. The sequence continues at coordinate 60,457 of NZ_FOVQ01000006.1, forward strand.
TACGTCCCTCACTGTCAATATCAAGCTTTAAGACACGCTCCTCATTAAGGCGTTTATCCTCCAGCAGGCATACTTCCATATCCGTATTTACGTAGCACACTCCTGCAGTTGTTCCGACAAAAATATTCCCTTTAAAATCCTCTACAAAATATCTTATTGAAGAGGATGGAAGTCCATCTAAATATGTAAGTTGAGTTCTCTTTTCTCCTTCTATAACAACAACGCCATTATCATTTGTACCAACCCATATCCTGCCCTTGCTATCCTCAAGCATTCCTCTGGCACTAGTAAGCCCTTCATCCGTGCTGAGGCGTTGAAAATTAGTTCCGTCATAAGTCGTTACACCACTATAACCACCTATCCACACATGACCGTCAGACTCCCCTAAAATACACATAGAATCAGAGGTAGGCAAACCGTTGGAGGAATCATAAAGCTTTGATGAATAGCCCACTCCTGGTATCTGCTCTGTTACAGCGTAACCTCCGCCATATACCTGATAAATATTTTCTTCTTCTGTTTCTTCAGCGTAAAGCTTGAAATTCAGTCCGATTAAACTGATAAGACCAAGTAATGCTATAAGTTTTATCTTCTTCAAAACAGTCTCCTTATGGAATGGCATTAACCATGATTCTTGTTATACTTTCTATAAACGACTCGTATTTCAGGAAGTGAATCTACAAAAGCCTCCACACACTTAGGATCAAATTTAGTTCCGGCATTTTTCTTAATATATTCGATGCCTTCTTCAACTGAATACTGTACACCTTTTACTTTGGAGGAAGTGATTACATCAAAGGTGTCTGCCACCGCCATTATTCTGGCAGAAAGAGGAATAACTTCACCATGAAGTCCTTCTGGGTATCCTGTTCCATCCCAATTTTCATGATGATAGGCAGCCATGTTTCTTGCCTCCTTCAGGTAGTTCTCACCTGCTACCGTTGTAATGGCATTTTCCATAATCTTCTTTCCAGCAATAGTATGAGTTCTTTTTATCTCCTCTTCCTCTGGTGTTAGAACCCCTTCCTTATTCAAAATAGAATCTGGAACATTAATTTTTCCTATATCATGTAAAGGTGCACTTCGAACAACATCTGAGATAAACTTCGGTGTTACTTTACCTGGATAATAGCCCTTTTCCTCTAATCCCTCAGCAATAATCTTCACATAAGCAGCGGTTTTTTGAATATGAGAACCACTGTTTACATCACGATTTTCAACCAAATCTGCCATGGTAATAATCAGACCATCCTGCATCTTTGCAGTGTTCTCATTAAAATTACGGATGCTTCGAATCTGTTCAGCCTGATTAAGAGCCATGTTGCATATAGAATGATAAAGCTTCTCTATCTCATCGTTAGTATGAATATTTATCTTACGAAGTCTTCGCACTGCATTGTCTATCTCCACCTGATTGTCTCCAGCCTTTACAAAGCTTTCTACTCCAAGACCTATACTACTTATTGGATAGACCAGATAGGTACCAGTAGACCAAATACCATATCCAAGAATAGCAATAACAATAGATGCCATAATGAGAAGAATTCGCCACATAAAGTCAAATACATATTCCGCTACATAAGACATGGAAACATCGGCACCTGCATAACATACACAATTCCCCTCCGAATCAAACACAGGTATAAAAGCTGTCATAATCCAGCTCCAGCTGTTATCTGATTCAGTAGGTGGGATTACTTTTCCTTCATGGAAATCATCAACATAGCATAAGAATTCTTCGTCTAAACGAATTCTCTCTCCTGGCTTAATTCCTTCTGCGTCCCCATCATAGCCATAGCCTTCGTAATCACTACTTGCATCAAGATCAAATATGAAGACCATATCCTCACCCTCAATCTTAACTAGATAAAGATATGCTACACCTACTGCATTCTCTCGAATTTTATATAAAATGTCTTCCGTTTCTTTATAGCCTGGGTAAGTCTCACCATAGGTTATATATTCATCTATCTTTTCCGGATCCACAATGGATGCCGCAAAGGTAGCTGCAGATGTTGCAATCTCAGCCTTCTCATTCACATCCTTTTTATAATATAGGCGAAGCTCTATTATTGACATCATTGCAATAACCAAAATAGACACACCAAAAAGTAGCAGGGCAAGTCTGGTTCTCATGGAAAAATCTGTTGCCTTCCCCCACTGTCTCATAGCAACAAGCTCATCTTCCGTCAGTGGCGTCTGCTTCCAACTACTTATACTTATCTTTTGTTTGATTTTCTCCGGAATAAAATGCTGGATATTTAGGGCAAGTCCAATGGAAATACCCTTATCAAAAATATTAACAACTGTATTAGTAATAAAAAAGGTTGTGGCTTTAGAGAAACCTGTAGCCGAAATCAAACCTTCAATAGAATTTGCTATAAAAGGATTTTGTGGTGCGAGAAACAAATGCCACTGAATATATGCACCAACGCCTCCACTCATTAATCCTGCTGAAAGAACAAAAAGAATCTTATATATGAAACTGCGATTGGCATACTTCCACTCGTAGACTGCTGCAAGTATGCCAATAAAAATATTAATAATGGCAAAATACATGGAAACCCCGTTATAGATAGTGCAAAGGGCGTTAGTAAGAAGTGCCGTGAAGATTCCTGGCAAAAGTCCACCCATACATGAAACAAGTATGGTACCTATTGTATCTAGAAAAAGAGGCAATCCAAGAATTGAACAAATAAACGCAAGCAAAACATTAATGGCTATTCCGATAAGTATAAATAGCCATCCACACCAGTCATATTCTTTTATCTTCTGCGAAATATTTTTCAAGTTCAAGCCTCCCCATTACCTTTTTTTCATTAAACTCTAAAAATATTTGAAGCAAAGCATAGTAATATCATCAAACTGAGGAGAATCCTCCACAAAGCCATCAATATCACGCTTCACTGTTTCAAGTAACTCTTTTGCATCCGCTTTAGGATTTTTATTAAGAGCCTTCAGCATTCGGTTTGTACCATAGAGCCTATTGTACTCATTAGCAGCCTCTGGAACACCATCCGTATATACGAATAGGCTATCACCAGGATTAAGCTGGAATTCATGTTCTCTAAACGTTATTCCATCCATTGTGGCAACTGCTGGTGAATGCTTATAAACATCCAGCTCAAACTGGCCATCTTTTCTTTTGATTGCAGGATGCTCGTGACCTGCATTAGCTGCAACAATCTTGCCAGTGGAGATTTGAATGATGCCCAGCCACACTGTGATAAACAAATCCATATCATTTCCTTCGCACAGCTGATTGTTTACATCATATAAAATAGCTGATGGTGAAAAGTTTCTATCCATCAATGCTCTATATTTAATAAGAGTCTTAGCGTTTACCATGAAAAGGGCTGCTGGCACTCCCTTTCCTGAAACGTCCGCCATTACAAGTGCCAGATGATCATCATCAATTAAAAAGAAATCATAAAAATCTCCACCAACTTCTTTAGCTGGAGTCATTGTCGCGTAGATGTCAAATTCAGTTCTCTCTGGAAATGGAGGGAACTTTCTAGGAAGCATATCAGCCTGAATCTTTGTGGCTACATTTAGCTCTGCACTGATACGCTCTTTTTCTGCGGTGATAGTTTCGATATTGTCAATGTATTCAACAATACTCTGCTCCATGCTTTGAACAGATTTTGCCAGCTCCTCTAACTCATCACCTGTTTTAATATAATTTAATGAATCATCCGTGGTGGTATTCTCAGCAAACCATTTAATATTTCTTCTTAAAACCATCAGTGGGTCGATGATATAAGAATTCATGTAATGCCAGTTCAAAAGACAAAATGCGCCCAAAAGTATCAGTGCAATAATTATCATGTTTATAATAAATCTTTGAAGTGTCGACTGGACTACTCTCATATAGGTGTCTACAAATAAAAGTGCCACAACATTTCCTTTGCTGTCCTTTACAGGAAGACAACTTGATGTAAGATATCCATACTGAGAATGTCGTACCAGATAGCTTTTAGGCTGCACTCCCTTTGTATAGGCCTCCCATAATTCATCAAAAGGCGCAGCAATAGGATCCCGGAACCCCATATTGCTTCCAGAATCATATATATACTTTATTGTTTTATCCTCATATGGGACACCTATATAAATATAGGCGGCATCTGATACCTCCTGAATATATTTAAGGTATTCCACCATTTCCTGATAGTAATCGTCCTCATACCAGGTCTTGGAATATTCTGCAATCTTATCGTGATCAATCTGCTTTAATATGATATTTGCGACCACATAACCACGCTCGTTATATAGTTTTTGTACTGATCTGTTAAAAATAAGCGAACCGCTAATGCACATTGCGATGATTGCAAGCAATGTGAATATAATAATACCTGCAAGTGCTTTGGCATGTATACCAAACTTTCTTATCTTAAGTATTTTTCTCATTCTCCCCTGATTCCCCTTATATGCGCTTCATCAATGTAAGTATATTTTTTCCTTCTTTATGGCGATAAGAAACCTCATCCATACTCTTTTTCACCATAAAGATTCCAAGACCTCCGATTTCCCTGTCCTCCACCGACAGTGTTGTATCGGGATCTTCTCTTTCCAAGGGATTATATGGCAATCCCTCATCCTTAAAAGTGAGAAAAACCTGACCTTCATCAGCCTCTAGGTCTAATTCCATAGGACCTGTCCCGGTATCGGGAATAGTCTTACCTTCCTCATCAAGCTTGCTGTAAGCATAATGAGCAATATTGACATAAACCTCCTCTACTGCAAGAGAAATCTGCATAATGCGAGCCATATCACACTCCAATGCCTCAAGCTCACCTTCCACAAACCCCATTACCTTTTCCAGGTTTTCAATTGTTGCCTCGCACTCAAAAGTCCTTTTCATAAATATTCTACCTGTTAAAATCCATCATAAAAACCGCAAACCCCTTTGATGAATCAAATTATACTATTAATAATATCACACAACTGTCACACTTTGTTTATTTATCCACAGTTCGTGTAAAAACAAATAAGGGGCGGATGTCTTCCGTCCCTTAAGTAGTAGTCATTTTTATACAGCATCCTCGTCCTCATACAAAGCATAGCTAATCTCATCAAGCTCTGCATGGAAGAATTCTGGCCAGCTATACTGATTCATATAATCACCGAGATACTGATATTTTGAGTCCTTCTTTTTATCAAGCCAGTCAAATAAATCACACTCGATTTTATCCTTAGCGATTGCCATGCTGCCTCGCTGCTTGATAATAACTCCATCCAGCTTCAGCTTCTTAAATGTATTCTGTAAATCCTGTCTAAGATTACACAGGTAAGAAAGCTTCTTATCCGGATCACCATCATCTTCCCACAATGAAGCAATCAATTCTCCATTAGTAGTTTGAGCCCCGCGATTGTTTATCAGAATAGCAACAATCTCTTTTGTTCTATTGTATTTAAATGTTACCGGCTCCCCATCCACAAAAAGCTCAAAGTTTCCAAAAGTCTGAGCGAATACTCTCTTATACTTCTTTCTAAGTTCTGGATATCTGAGAGAATCCAGCTCCTTTTGCACTCTTTTATCAGCCTCTGGTTTGTAGATGTATCCACTGGCATGAAGCTGCATGGCTTCATATGCAAATTCCTTATGCTCAGTGTAAAATATAATATTAGTGTATGGATTAAGCTCCACCAAATATTTACCAAGTTCAATTCCAGAAAGCTCAGGCATATTCACATCAAGAAAAGCCACATCAATTTCCTCTTCTCTCGCTTTAGCTAATGCTGAAAGTGAACTGTCATAAGCAAAAATATTAGCGTCTGGCTTCACCTTTTTAACAAGCTTGGTAAGTTTATCAAGGGAAGTGCGCTCATCATCTACTGCCAATATATTCATATTGCACCCTCCCCTACATTATTGATATTGATTTTGTTTTCTGATTCTTACGCTGCTCGGCTGTCATATGAAGAGGATCAGCCTCTCCTACCACCAGTGTATCTCCATCATTCATAGCCGCATCATGAAGTGGCCCCATGTTCATGTCAGCTATAACCAGGGCCGCAAATCTGTCAAAATTATCATCATCAATTACAGGGAAATGATGCTTCATCCTGTACCAGTGTTCACTGTCATAGCCTACGCTACCAATGTAGAGACGGTCTGCTGTGTCAGCTACATCATCCATGTCTGCATAAGGTGCATTTTTCATAGCTGTGTCCTCGCAAAACAGAGTTGCGTATATACGAAGTATCTTATCCCTCACTGTTTCCTCATGACCATCCTTGGCAACCTTACCAGTGGCAGACTCCATGTATGTATAGAAATAATCCTGTGCCTCATCACTATCATCAAAATTCAGAATTGCATCATAAAATTTCTTATCAATAAAGCTTTTTCCCATAATACATTACACCCTTCCTCAAAAAATAAGGGGTAGAAAAACCACCCCTCATACATATCTTACTGAATTGTAAAAATATCTGAAAAACCAGTAACCTCGAAAATTTCCTGAACCTCTTCGGTAGGATTGTTAACAACCATACGGCCCTGCTTGTTCATAATTTTCTGAGCTGATAAAAGAACTCTAAGGCCTGCACTTGAAATATATTCCAAATTTTTCAAATCAAAAGTAAGCTTTGAAACACCATCTATTACAGCGTTAATCTTTTCTTCTAATTGAGGAGAGGTGGTTGTGTCTAATCTTCCCTCAAGCTCCACAATCAAATCTCCACCATTTTTTTCATCCTTAATATTTAACATATTCTTATACTCCTCCTCGTATGCCAATAAAACCTTGATTCTTGGCCTAATATTTTGAAATTATTATACTCTAACAACATTTTATACTCAATAAATTGTGATTGTTTCACATTTTTTTCATAAATCGCTTATCTCTAGATTTCCATGATAAAAGCCATTTCAATCTGATTCTTTTCCACACCAACTACAACATCCTTTGCAATGCTTGCTACGATAGACTTTTCAAGCTCATCCCAATATGCTGTAGTCTCAGGTTCACCATTTCCCTCCTTAAGGGATTTCTTATAATCATCCATTGTCCACATAAATCCTGTAAAAGCATGAGGATTTGATGCAATGGCGGTATCCAAATACGAACCTGAAATTCCCATTCCATATCCGCTATATTTTTGCTGTAGCTTCATAACTCCATCATAGTTAAGTAATCCCGTCTCAACGAAATCTCTTATCTTACCCATAAAACCAACAGCAAGAGCGTTTTCTCCAGAGGATGATACCGATATTAAATCTGTCTTTTTGTCGATATCCATATTTGTCTTTCCAACAAGTCGAAGCCAGCTTTCGCCCTCATACTCTTCCACCCATACGATAGCGGTAAAATCGCCTGTAATAGCCTTTACCATTCCAATGGACTCTTCGAAAAGTAACTTCATGTGTAAGGAATCCTTCTTGCTCAATTGAAGCTGCTCTATAGTCTTGTCCACCTTGTCATAAACCTCATTGTATTTGGTCTCGTCATTGTTTACATAAATTTGCTCTGTAGAAAATTTTGGTACCTGATTCTTATTCTTAATTATAGTCTCCATTTAAAAACCTCCCCAAAACCTTTTAATTAACTTTTTCTATGATGACAATTTATCATAGGAATTATCACAAAAGTATCACATACTTCTGTAAGTCATACAAAACGTTGAAAAAAGACTGCACTAGGCAGTCCTATAATTATCGAGTTAAATCCTTAACCCACTTATATTTTTTATAGTGATAGAAAACCCAAGGTAGTTTTCCAACTTCATCCAAACAGGTACAGGCATAAACCGCAAGTACTGGCCAATGAAATACGAATGCACCAAGGAAAGCGATTGGCACCGCTATACACCACATGCAAACTGCAAGACTGTAAATATCGAAAAGCGTATCGCCACCAGCACCAAAGACTCCATTGATTACCACAGTATTAATGCAACGTCCTATCATATAAAAGGCCATGATAACCATCATTCCAATAAGATATTGCTTTGCCTGTGGTGTAAGGATAATGAAATTAACTACTAAAGGTGTCACAAGCAAAATGATTACAGTTGAAAAAAATCCTATTAGCACGGACATCTTTGAGATACGCTGTCCATATAGCTTTCCTCTTTCCAAATTTCCAGCGCCGAGCTCATTTCCAATAATAATTCCACCTGCAGCACTGACACCATCACATACGCAGCACATAAGATCTCGGACAACTGCAGCAACAGAATTAGCGGCAGCCGAATCGGTGCCAAGATGTCCCATAAAAGCAGTATATGATGTAAATCCAACGCCCCAGAACATAGCTGCGCCTGCAAGAGGAAGACCACAACGAACGTAATCTTTGAGAAGCAAAGCGTCTCTTACTACCAAATCCTTTAATGATGGATGAATGAAATCCTTTTGGAAGGATGAAATAACCGCCCAAACCAGTTCTATAATTCTAGAAATAAGTGTAGCTATAGCTGCGCCTTCTGCACCAAGAGCAGGAAGTCCCATAAGTCCAAAAATAAGAATTCCATTAAGAATGATATTGATAACTACAGCACCCGAACTAATGATGGCACATCTATCTGCATGTTCGGTAACTCGCATCATACCAAGGAAGCACTGAGAAAATCCCGTAAGAAGATATGACCAGCCTGCAATTCTAAGGTAACATGCGCCAATAGATATAAGAGCTTCATCACTGGCAAAAATCATCATAAGCTGTCTTGGGAAAACAACACAGGCAACACAGAAAAGCAAAGAAATAACAAATGCGATTCTGAGACTCATTCCAAAAATCTTATGAAGAGTCTTTTTATCACCCTTGCCCCAGTATTGAGCGCCAAGAATAGAGATGGAACCTGTAACGGCACAGAGCATCATATTTTGAATAAACTGAACCTGGGTAGCAAGTGAAACAGCAGCCATAGAATTCTGCTCGATTCGACCAAGCATTACAGCATCGCAGGCAGCAACAAGAGCAAGCATCAAAGCCTGAAATGCAATTGGCAATGTTAAATTAAAGAGTCTGCGCAGAAAATCTTTGTCTGCAAATAATCTGTCCTTCATCGAGTAACCTCCAATTTTTGTCTAGGCATATTATACAATTATATTGTATGATTTAGATATAGCGATTTTGAAATTTTATATTTCAAATGAAAGGTGTTATTTAGACAAAAAAATACCTCCAGGCACTGGCATACCTGGAGGCTGTAAAAGGAGTCTAATAACTTCCCCAAGAAACCCGGTTAGAAACTTGGGAAAAAGGAATTTAACTAAGTTAGAAATGTCTGAGCAAAGCTCAGTATAAAATTAAACTGCTGCGAGGGCTTTGCCAAGTTCCTGGCACTCTGCCTCTGCAGCCCCATCTGGAGCATCCTGACAGATAACACCTTCGCCATTTACAACAGTGGCACCTGCGGCTGTCATACGATCAACCCAGTCTCTCATCCACTGTCCGTCTCCCCAGCCGTAAGAACCGAAAAGACCAATTGTCTTACCTGAAACAAAACCTTCCAAATCTGATACGAAAGGTTCCATCTCACCTTCCTCAAGTACCTCAGCTCCCATTGCAGGACAGCCAAGAGCAAATGCCTTAGCATTCTTGAGTTCATCTATTGAAGCATCGCCAACGTAAACAACATTAGCAACTCCACCAGCCGCTGTAACACCTGCACCAACAGCATTTGCCATAGCTTCAGTGTTTCCTGACTGTGACCAAAAAACTACATTAACTGTACTCATGCTAATACTCTCTCCTTCTTGTAAATCTTTCGAACCATTTCATCTTTGATGTCATCAAACTTGTCGAAAAGCTGTTTTGTCGCATCTGGGTTCTCGTAGACTTTCCAGTATCCTGAGATTTTGTAATCCTCTCCACCATTATCGATGAACCCCTTTACATCGCATAATGGATATCCGAGGAAAACACCTATCTCATGTGGAAAATCCTTTCGATTATGAACATAGCTGTCGTAGCGTTCCTGAAAATTTCGAAGGCTGTATCCAAAAGCATCTGTCCTGTAACCGTAGCCCTTTAGGAATTCTCTGACATCATTTCTAGATAAGTAATCCACGAGCATTTCCTTGTTGAATACCAGAAAAATAACTCTGTGTCGGTCATAAACTAGTCTGTATCCCATAAGCTTTGAATGTCTTAATAGGAATCTAACTTTATCTTCCTGATCTCTTGAAACTATTAGAAGATTTGAAGTCTTAAGCCCCGCGATAGTAGGTGCACACTGCAAAACAATCTGTAATTCTACTTTTCGCCTGTCCATGGCGCATAACATCTCAAACACTTCGTTGCTCATAGCTTACTCTCTCTTGTTTTTTCTAAGTTAGTATTTACTAACTGTGGTTATATTATACTACCATGCGTTAGATGTCAACACTTTTTTCACATTTTTTCTTATTGAAAAACCCTATCAATAAACAAAAAAAGAAGAGGTTTCCCTCTTCTTCTAATGCTTTATAATTCCACCGCCCAGCACTACATCTTCATCATAAAATACTGCTGACTGACCAGGTGTTATGGCTCTCTGTGGCTCATCAAATATAATCTTTGCAGATGTGGCACCCACTCTCTGGACTTCACAAGGCTGCTCTGTCATTCTGTAGCGAACCTTTGCTTTACATCTAAAAGTCTCTGGCAAGTCCTTTGGTCCAATCCAGTTGATATTTTCTACAAATACATCCCTTGAAAACAAATCTTCATTCTTGCCAAGTACTACCTGATTCTTTTCAGTATCAAGCTTAACAACATAAAGTGGGTATGCTGCAGATATGCCTAGTCCCTTTCGCTGACCAATAGTGTAGCAAACCAAGCCCTTGTGTCTGCCAAGTACATTCCCTTCCATATCCACGAAATCACCAGGTTCATATTCCTTACCAGTAAATCTCTTAAGAGCCGATACATAATCCCCATCTGGAACAAAACATATATCCTGACTATCAGGCTTATTTGCATTTACGAATTCATGTGCCTCGGCAATCTTTCTTATTTCGTCCTTAGAATATTCTCCAAGAGGAAATTCTGTGTGTGCCAACTCATCCTGTGTCATGGAATAAAGTACATAAGACTGATCCTTTGTAGCATCCTTACCTTTTAAAAGCTGATAACCACCATCGCATTTACGAACTCTTGCATAATGGCCAGTAACAATCTTATCGCAGGAAAGCTCCTTTGCTCTTCTGTAAAGCTCACAAAACTTAAGATGCTTATTACATTCTATGCAAGGATTAGGAGTCATTGCGTGCTCATAGCAATCTATAAAATTATCGATTACCTTTTCTCTAAACTGTTCCTTGAAATTCCAGGTGTAATGAGGCATGCCAAGCTTTCTGGCAACATCCTTTGCGTCCTGAACATCATCTAAGGAGCAACAGGTGCTGGTATCAGATAAATCCACATCCTCATTGCCATATAATTTCATAGTGCAACCCACGCACTCATATTCTTTTTCTTTCATTAAAAGAGCAGCGACACTACTATCTACGCCGCCACTCATTGCAATCAATGCCTTCATTTAGAATAATAGCCTCCATTCATATGATAAGAATATACAGCCATTTCAAACATCAGTCAACCGTAAGGCTGCCTAGCAGATACAAAGAACCTGCCATGCAAATCACATCTGCGTCATTCTCCAGCTCTGATAAATCCTCTCCTGTAAATGCCTGTGCCTTCACTCCTCGTAATATGATTCTTTCTGCCAGCTCATCAGCAGACATGGTACGTGGATTTGGCACCTCCACTGTAAAAACTTCCTTTGCCAGCGGCAAAAGCTCATCCAACATTATTTCCACTTCCTTATCCTGAAGGATTCCAAGAACAAAGGTTATCTTCTTTTCAGGGAAATAGGTCCTTAAGGAATCAGCCAACACTGAAGCTCCCTGACGGTTATGACCACCGTCAACAATCACAGGAGGATTACTCTTGATTACAGAAAATCTTCCAAACCATTTTGTTTTGTTAAGACCACCTCTTAATGCTCCATCCGGAATTACGAAGCCTCGTCTTTTAAGCTGCTCTATAGCTCTCATGGCAAGAGCTGCATTTTCCACCTGATAGGTGCCAAGAAGCTGTGTGCTAAGTCTGCTGCCAAATTCAGAAACCATAAATTCCTGTCCCTTAAGGTTTCTTGAAACCACTACTGGCTCAGTAGCAAAATTAAGCTCCACCTTCTTTTCTTTGCATACCTGAGCAAGCACTTCTATAACCTCAGGCTCCTGTTTTGCAGATACCACAACTGTTCCAGTCTTTATAATTCCAGCCTTTTCTGTGGCAATCTCGGCAAGAGTATTTCCGAGAATAGACATATGATCATAGCTAATTGGAGTAATTACACTTACAAGTGGTGCTGGAATAACATTTGTAGTATCCACTCTTCCACCCATGCTCACTTCCATAACTACGATATCACAGTCCATATCTTTAAAATACAAGAAGGACATTACTGTCAGGATTTCATACTCACTTGGATAAATTCCATCCGCTGCCAATTCATCGTAATACGGTTTTACGATATTAAATATTCTGGCGAAATCTTCATCAGAAATATCCTCACCGTTAACCTTATACATCTCATTGTAAGCATACAAAAAAGGTGAGGTAAAACACCCCACCTTGTAATTTGCTTCCTGTAATATGGTCGCGATAAAGGCTGAAGTGGAACCTTTTCCATTTGTACCTGCCACATGGATATATTTTAAATCCATCTGAGGATTACCTATCTTTTCCAACAATGCATTTTCAGCATCAAGGGACAAGAAATTTTTAATCCCTCCACCATTATTAGCTGGTGGAACAAAATGTGGAAGATTCTTAAAAAACTCTATCGCTTCTTCATAGGAATATTCTCTCATTTTAAGCCATAGCTCCTACTTTTACTTTGTCGAAAGCTTTAAGCACACTGTAGAATAAAACAGTGTAAACAGGAATCATAATTAATTCCTTTGGAAGTCTTGATACTATAGCTGCAACATAACCGCCCTGCAAATATAGCAGACTTAACCAGTAGCTGTTCATGATTACTCCAACAATTACCGTATATACGATTTGTGTAATAAGCACTCTAAGGAATGTAATCTTTTTGCCATGAAGCATCAAACCAAAAATGATACCGCCTACAATACCGCTAAGAGTGAAGCCAGGAAAGAATGGGCCAGTTGGTTTAACCAAGTATCCACCGATATCAACAAGAGCCCCTACGACTCCTGCCACACCTGGGCCAAAAAGCATTCCTGCCATGCAGATTGGCAATGAGCCAAATCTAATCTCAATTAGCTGATTAATTGGAATCTTGAAAAATCCAAGTACGATTCCAATAGCTGTAAGCATGGCTGCAACAGTAAGTGTCTTTGTGTCCATAAGTTTCTTCATAAAAAATGCACCTCCTTTGCAGTTCCTTTTGTCTACACTAGGAGGTGCATATTGCACTTCTCATATGTAGCAGCGGGATGCGACCATAAAACCGCGGATAAAACCTTCGTCCAAATGACAACTCCCTGTTCACCTGGCACTTAACGCTTTACAGTCTACTCTGCATTTGTTTTTTTTGTATTATAAGTGTCTTATGTGCTAAATGCAATAACAAAAATAAAAAAAGCTGTGAATACTTTTTGTACTCACAGCTTTTGTGGTAATTAACTATTTAAGAGTAATATTTCCCTTTACTGTTCCGTAATCCTTAGCAGTAATCTTTCCGCCAAGCTGAGTGTTAACATAATCCATAACAGCCTCATCCATTACGATACCTGTATCAAACTGGTTTGTTGCGCTACCAAATGCATAGTATGTGTCACCACCTGCAGCTACAAAGTTGTTTGTTACAACTGCATATGTGTCATCAGCCTTGAATGGCTTACCGTTAATGCTGTCGATTGTAACTCTGTTAATAGATGCTGGCTTATAGTATGTAGACTCTGGATAAGCCTCACCCTGTGCAAATGGAACTGCAGTGTTTACTGTGAACTTAATTCCAGAAACCTGTGGGAATCCACCAACTGCCTCAGGTGTGCAGTAAGTGCTGGCCTCAAGAGCCTCTAAAAGAACAGAACCCTTTACATAAACAACTGCTACTGTATTTCCAAATGGAAGAACTGTATTGATGTCCTTCTTTGTTACAGAACCTGCGTTGATAGAAGCACGGATACCACCACCATTTGTGATAGCAACAACATGATCATCAGGAACAGTAAGAGCACCCTTCTCCTTTGTTACGCTCCACTTGAGACCGTCAGCAATTAAATCACCAAGGTTTGTCTCCTCTGTACGAACACCAGGAGCCTTCTTACCATTAAGATCAATTTCAGACTTAGCAAGCTCAACACCATACTCAGCATCAACTGCATCCTCGATTGTCTTGTCTACTGCTGCTATAAATGTATCCTGGATGATTCCATCATCAAGCTTTACAAGATACATATCTTCAATCTTCTTAGAAGCATTATCGATAACAACAATACCAGCTGTCTCAAGCTTTGTACCTGTAGACTGAACTGGCTCATCACCTGGCTCGTTAGGATCTGCATCTTTAAGAGACATAAGTGTGTGTGAATGACCATCGATTACTAAATCAATACCTGTTGTGTTAGCAAGCATATCAACACTTCTGTGTCCATCAGGAGCTGATTCCTCATCAACACCAAGGTGGCTAAGGCAAACAACAAGGTCAACGCCCTGAGCCTTAAGAGCCTCTACCTGTGACTGAGCGCATGTGTAAATATCGCTCTTTGAAAGGAACTTAACACCCTTGATTGTTGCAGGATTAACCTTTGTCTGTGTCTCTGGTGTCTCAAGACCAAAGAAACCAATCTTTAATCCAGAAGGTGTTGTGAAAACAGTATTTGCATCAAAAAGATTCTTTCCCTTAGCATCTACTACGTCTGCGCAAACTACCTTGAACTTAGCATTTGAAAGGTTGTACTTAAGCTGAGCATAACCATAATCAAATTCGTGATTTCCAAGTGTTACAACATCGTATCCCATAGCATTCATCATGTTGATGGCATACATACCCTTTGTTGTACTAACATAAGGTGTACCCTGGCTGAAATCACCTGCATCTGTAAGAATTACATCAGCGCCTCTTGCCTTAAGCTCATTTCTAAGAGCTGCAAGCTGTGAGTACTTATCCATTGCACCGTGAACATCGTTTGAGTGAATGATAAGTGTCTTGCCAGATAAATCCTTGGCAATCTGTGGCACGATCTTGTACTCAGCCTCATAAGCATAAGCCTTTGTTGGAGTAAATCCCATGGTAACTACCATGGCAGCTGCGAGGACAAAAGTAACTACCCTCTTTAAACCATTTCGCTTTTTCATTAATTACCCTCCTTATAAAAAGTGTTTATAAGACAATTATATCCAATTTTAATAAAAAGGGTAGATTCTATTTATACGTATTTACGAATTATTCTTTATCTCTTCCAAGAAATCTCATTTTGCCCTTGGCATCAAAGTGGGGATTCTTAGGATTATAAATTCGATGTACTCCACTGTTATCTTTCAGAATGATAGATTCAGGCTCAGAAGACTCCTCCCCGTCCACTCGTTTTCTTTTGGCAATATCTTTATTTAAGGTATCAAGCTCTGTTTTTACTCGCACCATTTCCTTGGCCATGGCCTTCATTACGCTAAGGACAGTACTGGCATTTTCCTTGCTGATGAAGTCTGCCATATCAGCTTCTTCCAAACGTATGAGCTTCATGTCAGTCTGGGCTACAACAGTATAATTATCCGGACGCTTTGTGAGCATTCCATATGCACCAAAGCAGTTACCCACGCCAAACTTGTCTATTATAGTCTCCTCTTTTGTTCCGTAGCCAGCATACATATAGGCTCTTCCGGACAAAATGACATACAGATATTTATCCGGCTGTCTCTCCACTATAATTTTCATTCCCTGAGGTGCTACTAAAAGTTTATCTGTGTTTACCATTTATTACCCCCATAATAAATTACCCTCATTTTTATTTCATTATACAACAAAAGAGCCCTATGTCTCCATAGAGCCCCTTTTTAGGAAAATATCTTATTTAAAATTTGCACGAACGATTACTACTCTGTAACCGAAGAATGGACCATTTCCTTTAACCTTGCATAAACCTCTGTCAAAGAAACCAATGTATGTAAGCATCTCAGCTTCATAATCCTTGCCTTCCTTTAATGTAACAGTAGTACCCTTCTTTACACCAAAGTAAGCAGCCTCATCATTAGCGTTAACCTTGTAGCTCATCTTAAGTGTTACTCTGTTTGTCTTCTCGTTCCACTCAACTACTCTGTCCTTAACGTTAACGTCAGCAATGTGTACCTGTGCATCAGCGATTACATCAAGTGCAACCACCTTCTCACCTGTGAAGTTAGAACCAGCAGCTCTAACTACTGCGAAGTACTGTCCGTCACCGTTTGATGCCTTAGCAGGAAGCTTCTTCATCTCCTTGCCATTCTCACCAAGCTTGTAAGTAACTGTGTACTCGCTCTTTGAAAGCTTCTTGCCATTAAACTTAACAGTTACGTTAGGAGCCTGAGCGCTCTTCTTCTCCTTTAAGTTCTTTGGTGCTTCGAACTCAAAAGCATCACCAGCAAAATCTGCTGCTGAAATTGTGAAGTTAGCCTTAAGCTCACCTTCGTACTCACCCTTAAGCTTAACAATTACTGTTGGAAGTGACTCATCAAAGTCATCACCCATACCTGTGCTAACCTTTGTAGCTGCGTTCTTATTGTTCTTGTAAGAAACCTTGTAGTCAATGCCCTTAACTAATGTCTTGTCACCAACTACTACAACTACCTCTGGCTTAATAGCCTTTCCTGTGTAAACTGCATCCTCAACAAGTGAGATTGTAGGAACTTCCTCAACTGGCTCCTCAGGATTCTCTGGCTCAGCCTCTGCATCAGCAAGTACTACCTCACCGAATACTCTAGGTGCGCTCCATCCGTTTCCTGTCTCATCATACCATGTTCTTGTACCAATACGTCCACCGTTAGCACCATCGTTGATCTGAAGATCAAAACCAATTGCTGTGCCAATTTCTGGTGTAATATCTGTCCAAGCAAATGCAGCCTCTACCATGTAGCCATCATCTGTTACAGTAACAGCATGATCACAATTCTCCTCAAGACACTTTGTACCATTGAAGCTTGTCTCATTTAAGTAGTTAATTCTGTACTGCTTGTCATCAGCCTCATAAGCATCTGACTTATTGTTATTCTCATCAATGAATACTTCTACTGAATCCTTTTCATGAACAGCGCTAGCGCTTGAATCAAGGACAGCATCCTTTACGTTCATAAGAACATAAAGCTTGTTTTCATCCCAAAGAACCTTAGCTGATGCTGTTGCGTTTGGATGTGTACCGCCTGTGATTGTAAGATCTACATCCTTAGCGTTCTCCCAAACCTTATCAACCTTACCATCAACCTCTGGTGTACCCTTTACAACTGACATATAAGGCTTGCAAAGAGCCTTTGCAAAATACTTGCTGCCCTCAGCCTGTGTAAGTCTTGTGTTGTTGAAAGCGTGCTCACCCTCTTCATCAGTTACTACTACATCGAGAGCGAATTTTGCTGATGCTTCAAATTCCTTTGGACCTTCAAGTGTAAGTACACACTCGCCATCCTCATTGAATGCTGACTCAGCAACCTGAACATCAGCGCCATCAGCCATAGCCTGTGCAAAGTCAACATAAAGCTTAACTGACTTAGCACCAGCTGCCTTAACCTTTACAGAAACCTTATTTCCATCCCATACAGGAATGAAGCTGTAGTCTGTTCCTTCAATCTTAATCTGCTTACCATGTGCAAATGGATCCTTACCAGCTGCCTGAACAACTGTGATGCTGTTGATAGCTGGCTCAAGCTTTGAAGGATCTACAAGTGCCCAGAATGCTGGCTTAGCCTTGTACTGTCCGTCAAAGAGAAGTGGAACCTGCTTCTGTCTACCATTAGCTCCACCACCAACACTGCTGCTTGTCTGGAGCCAAGAGTTAGGATCGATAACACCCCAAATAGTAAAGCCGTTTACGTCAATACCTGGCTCTGCATCGATTTCTCTATAAGCATCTAATACTTCCTTGTATCTGTAAGCTTCCTTTGTGTACTCAGAAGAAAGCATAGCCTCAGAACCATCGAAGTCTGAGCTGCACTTGAAGTCAAGCTCTGTAACCTGGATTGTTCCAACAATCTTACCGTAACGGATACCACAGTCAACGATCTGCTGCTTTGTAGGACCCTGCATATTGTGGTGACCCTGCATACCGTAACCTGTGATACGTGTAGGAAGAACTGAATCCTTCTCGTGCTTCTTTACACTTTCAAGTAACTGAGCAATTGCATCTGGCTTGTTACCTGAGCACTCGTTGTAATCATTGTAGTAAAGCTCGAGGCTATCCTGACCCATCTCGTGAGCATAGTAGTTAGCATATCTGAAGGCGTTAAGGATGTACTCTGGTGCATCCTCTGAGCTTCCGATACCATAAATTCTAGCCCAGTTTGAGTTCTCGCTAGCGCTTCTGTATGTACCAGAACCATCTGAGCAAGCCTCGTTTACAACATCCCATCCATAGAACATATCCTTATATTCTGAAGAGAATACATGCTCGAATACGCTCTTGATGAACCACTCATGACGGATTGACATTTCCTCTGGTGAAACGAATTCGCCATTTGGATCATAGTTCTCCTTGAAGAACCATGCAGGAGTCTGTGAGTGCCATGTAAGTACATGACCTCTTACCTTAATCTGGTCATCTGGATGCTCATCATTCCAATCCTTAAGAACCTTAAGCATTTTCTCTGGACGAGAGAAGTCCATCTTTGGAACTTCCATGTCCTTATGAGTAACACCCTTTGCATCTGTCCATGTCTCTGTAATGATCTGTCCATCTGCTGGCTTGTTATTGTTGTATCCAAAAAGTGAATCTGGCTTAAACTCATTACCAAAAGTTACTGCATTAAAGTGCTTCTCAACGAGATCCATCAATGTCTGATCTGTGATCTCTGAGATCATAATAGCAGCACCAGTGTATGAGTCATCACCAAGACCTGTCTTTGAAGAAACATAATCCTTTAAGTCAGGAATATCCCACTCAATTTCACCATTTCTTGTAGGTGTATCATCATCCTCTTCTTCTGATACAGGTGTTGGCTCTGGATAATCCTCAGCACTACCCTTTAATGTAAGTGTGATACCGCTAAGCTTGTATGTAGCGCCGCCATCTCCGTTACGCATTAAACCAAAGCCATCAAATTCAACACCATCGTTATTCTCGATTGTGTTTGAGCTATATGAAGCTTTTAATTCCTCGCCCTGATTTCTAAGCTTTACGGTGAAGCCGCTGACATCACCTTTCTTAACCTTTACAGTTGCCTTTACAACATCAGCACCCTTGATACCCTCTGGAAGACCAAAAATCTTCTCAGCATACTGGCTGCTGAACTCAAGTGTACAAACACCCTTCTTGAATGAAACTTCGCTACCCCATGAGCCACTGAAACCATAGTCAGCATTGAAATCCTCTAGGCTGTATGTGATTTCACATGTCTCATCAGACTTTTCTTTTTCGTCGTCTTCTTCTGCGTCCTCAGACTTTGCTTCTTTAGAATCTTCTACCCCATTTGATCCCTCTGTAGCATCATCTTTTTTAGAGTCCTCTTCAATTGCATCTTCTTCGGCAACTTCCTCAGAATCTGCTCCCTCTTCTGTCACTGATTCCTCATCTTCCACAGCCTCAGTAGCACCATCAACTTCTGTCGCGTGAACAGATGGTGGAACTACAGATGTGGCCATCATTGCAGAGATAGCAACGACTGACAAGAATCTGTAAAGTCTTCTTTTTACCATTCCCATATATTCTCCTTTTTTTTAATGTAAAAACCGCGCGCGCTTAACTTTATAATACATGGGCTGATAATAAAAAAGGAGGGATAATCTATAGGATTATCCCCCACAAAATATATATTGTAGATTAAAAAACTTGAACCTCATCATTAGTTTCTGTTACACTGAAAAACATTTGCTTTCTTTTGGTCCAAGATAAGACTCTCGCACCTGGTTTTCAGGGTTCCAAAGAACTATTTTTTCTATTACTACAGCTGGATCAATTGCTGTAAGTGTTATTTCATTAAGGCCTTTCTTAAGAGCAAGCTTGCACTCTCCAATATGAATATTATCAAGAACACCTACTCTCCAGCTGGCAGACTTCCATGGGTCAAACCCTTTATCTGGAATTGTATTTACAGCAGTTCTCTTAGCGCCATTAGCTGACACACCAACAGAAAGCTTGCCATGGTAAACTACAGGATTAGATGCTGCAGCATAAATCTGACAGGTATACTCACCTTCACTTGCAGCAAAAACCTTATATGTAAGTGCTGGTGCCTCATCCTCTTTATCAAATCTGATATTCTGAGGGTAAGCCTTCATACCACTTAAGGTACGACCAAAATCCTTTATCTCTTTATATTTTGCAAGCTTTGAAGCTTTGCTTTCTGCAAAATGAGCAGCCTCTATAGAAATAGCTCCATTTGCTTCGAGGAAGCATTTCTCTTTGACGTTAGATAAATCAAGCGTGCTAGCCTGAACTAAAATCTCTACCATTGGGATACTTGTACAGTTCTCAGACTCATCTGCTACTACTTCTCCATTATCTACGTAAATACGAATCATAGCCTCTGGGTTCTTATCCCACTTATCCTTTAAGATTTTAACCTTGAAATTATTTGAAACTTCGGTACTGCCAGCTTCATTCTTTCTAAGAGTTTCACCGGTAGAAACATCTATTATTTCTATCCAGTCACCCTCCCAATCAATATGATATTCAAGGGTGCTAAGGCCACCATTTGCAACTTCAAATTCGCCTATACAATGTGATTCGAAACAAAGTGGCATATTAAGTACATGTCGGGTCCATCTATGTGCCCATGTATAATCTGTCTGATCCGCAACACTAACAATAAGTCGAGAAGCCTTTACAGGATTTACATAATGACTCAATGGAAGCTGACACTGCTCATCATTCCAATGAGTAAATCCAATATGATAAACCGACTGCATATGATTCCATTTGCCATTGTTTCTAGTATGGAATTCCTCGGTAAGGCTTCTTTCCCTTTCAATGCACTCTGTAATCATTTTTGCATATTCATTAGCCTTAGTCTTATGCTGTTTAGCATAAAGCTCATTTAAGCCGCTATAGATTTGCATCTTATTAATTTCAGCAACTGCGTTTACAGGATAATATACCTCCTGGAAGAAGCACTCCTCTAAATCAGATCCCTTTACTTTTTCAAACAAATCATCAGCCTTTTCTGTTGCTTCGTAAATACGATTCAACACACGGCGTGCCTCATTTTCATGAACTGGATGATAATGATCATGATGAAGAGCCTCTGGTCTTCTTCTTCCATTCCATTTTGTGTACTCCGTTGCAAGCTCTGCTGCCTGTTCAGCTACCTCGCCTGTAAAGCCAAGCTTATTGAAAAACTGTAAGGTATACTCATCAGTCTTATTGATAGCTTTTGTTCCCCACTTATCAAAATCGTAAGCCAAATCGATAAAGTAGCTAAGTGGAAGCTCCTGATTTTTGATATCTCCAACATTAACAATCCATGCAGAACGGATACCATAGTCATAAGCCATGGTCATCTGCTCCCACACCTTTGTAAGTGGAGATGAATTTATCCAAAGATAAGAAACCGGCTCACCAAAATAATCGAAATGATAATACATTCCAAAGCCGCCTGGCTTCTTTCTTAGTTCCTCATCTGGAAGGGTACGAACGTTTGCGAAATTGTCATCGCAAAGCATCATGATGTCATTATCAAGAACCTCCCAATCCTTCAGTCCCTTTGTCTTTTCATCACCAAAGTAATAGTCCTCTACCTCTTTGTAAATTGCAAGAAGCTGTGGATGCTCAGATGGAGCGTACTTAGCGATAAGCTCCTTCTGCTTGGTGATTGCCTTTTTCAAAACATTTATATTGTCCTCAAGAGTGGCATCCTCTGGCATAAGGTAAGAATCGTTTTCTCCACGCATACCAATTGTGATAAGATTCTCAAAATCCTTATTTCTGATAAGACCATCTTTCCAGAATTCTGTAATTCCCTCCGCATTTGAGAGGAAGCTCCAGTCTGTTCCGTACTGAGGATTGTCGCGTCTTAAGGTCTGGAACTCCTGTCCCGAACGACAGCATGGCTCATGGTGAGATGCGCCCATGATTACACCCATCTCATTGGCAAGCTGAGCGTTTTCGATATGATCTAAGGTAAAATCAGAACGCCACATTGCAGGCCACAGATAATTTCCCTTAAGTCGAAGAAGAAGTTCAAAAATCTTCTCATATAATTCAGGACATGGTCTGATACTTCCAAATTTTTCCCTTGCCCAATTACCAAAGCATGGCTGCTCATCATTAATAAAAAAGCCTCTATATCTTACAGAAGGTTCCTTTGAAACCTTGCAGATGCTTTCGTCAAATACAACCTGACTTAATCTTTTCACCTTTGCATCAGCCCAGTAGTACCATGGTGATACACCCATTTTTTCAGAAATATTAAACATTCCATAGATAGTGCCTCGCTTGTCACTACCAATAACTGCAAGGATTTTCTGTCCTGGATTAATAACATCCTCTAAGAGGTAAATACCGTAAACCTCTCTTTTTCCTTTAAGCTTTGAAAGGTCGATATTATCAGCAAACTTTTCAGCTACTGTCTTGCTCTCACAAACGCCCACGTATATAACGAACTCGTCCTTTGGAAGTTCTTTTACTACCCTTGAAGAAACACCGGTAACTCTCTTAATATCCTTTGAGAATATACCAGTCATTTTCTCCAGGCCAAATACCCCATTATCCTCCAAAAGAATAGGTGCTGCTTTTCCATTTTTGAATAATTCAAATCGTGCCATGATGTCTCTCCTACTCCAAACTTGTATACTAGTATAACACAATGATTTTTATATTAAAACCACTTTATTCATAGTGCCTATTATAAATAATAAAGAGGTGATGGAAGGTCAAATCCATCACCTCTTAGTAGACTTTTTTTATTCTATTTACAATCGAGTTACTCTGTTAAATCTGCCTCAATTTTAAACTTGGCAAGTTCATCATTAATTGCAAGTGCTGAATCTGAAACTGAATTAGCAACATTTTCTACACCTTGGCTCTCAGTAGCAATCTGATTTGCACTTTCAGCTAAGGCAGTAATTGTAGCTGAAATTTCTTCTGAACTAGCTGACTGCTCTTCTGAAATAGCTGCAACAGATGAAGCTATATCATTTACCTCACCCATCATATTAATCATTCGCGCCATAGTTTCAGCTGCCTGATTCAAATCATCATAAATCTTATTGAAGCTTGTTCCGGCTTTTTCTACTGCCTCACCACTTTCATTAATGGAATCTGTATTACGCTGTGACTTTTCTGCGAGGTCAGAGATAAGACCTGTAATCTGCTTAATAATATCTCCAATTTCCTTAGCAGCATCCTGTGAATTCTGGGCAAGCTTTCCAATTTCATCAGCAACAACTGCAAAGCCCTTACCAGCCTCACCAGCACGGGCAGCTTCAATAGAAGCATTAAGTGAAAGAAGATTTGTCTGCTCAGCTATAGAATCAATCATTTGTACAATATCAGTAATCTGCTTAGCTGACTCACCAACGGTTGTAACAACCTCATTCATCTCACCCATGGATTCCGTAATACGTCCCATGTTTTGCTGAACAGCTGACATGTCTTCCTGTCCAATCTTTGCCTGCTCTACCAAATCAAGCATTACAGTGTTAGTAGAATTACCGTTATCTGTTAAATCAGAAACCGCTTGAGCAAGACTCGTTGCATTCTCAGCAAGTTCGCCAACTGCATTTGTAATATCATCCATGGTCTCCTGAATCTGCCCCATAGATGTAGACTGATCCGATGCCTCAGAACTCATCTTTCCAGATGCACTCTTAGAGGTTTCCGAATCCTCCTGAAGCTGCTCAGCCTTACCTTGAATTGAACTAATGGCTCCGTTCATTATTTGAACGAAACGAGTCATCTCATTACTGATAAGACCAATTTCATCGCCTCTATCCCTTGGCATTTTTGCAGTAAAATCACCATCTGAAATCTTTAAAATACTATCTGAAAGGCTATTTACAGGCTTAGTAATTATTCGGCTAACTGTAAGTTGAATTACGATTACTATAAGGAGTATAAGCAATACCATTACAAACAACGAAATGCTCATAAAGCTATTTGCTTCCTTCATTACATCATCTACTGAAACAGAAGAAATTAGTGTCCATGGTGTACCAGGAATTGCTGCAGCACTTACATAATAATCAATTCCTGTTGTTGGCTGATTAATCTTAATAACCTCTGTAGAACCACTATCTATATAATTCTTACAATCTATTAAGAACTGGCTTCCAGACTCTTCTATTTTCATACCATTCTTATCTGTTTCGAAATAAGAAACAATATATTCTTTATCAAGAATAACTGAGCCACCAGTTTTCATAGGAGTAAGCTGAGAGACTTCATCTTGAAGCTGTGTTAAGAAAACATCAACTCCAGCAACACCAAATTCACCATTATAGAAATCAACTGCTCTAACATATGTAACGCACATTTCACCTGAACCTGAATCAATATAAGGCTCTGTGGCTACGAATGTCTGATTATCTTTTCCCAAAGCATACCAACCGCGTTCAGTTGGCTTCCATGAAGCATCCTGTATAGTTCCATTTGCAAAGAAATATGAGTTATCCGAGAATCCAACATAAATACCAGAGTTTGGAACAGGCTGATAGTTAACTGATGGTTCACAGTACTTTAAATATGTATTATGGTCTTCCATAGGAAGCTGTTCCATAGTGTCACAATACTCACCAAATTTTGCAGTCAACATCTTAAAGCCACTACCAAGTATCTGTGCATTATCATTACCCTCTGCCTGCAAATCCATCATTGCAATTTCGGTAATAATACTTCGTGCATTAAAAGAAATAAACAGAATGATACCTACAGTACCTATCAAAATAATAGGTACTAAACGAATCATTAATGAAGCACCGATACTCTTCTTAACTCGTTTCGTCTTTTTTGCCTTCTTAGCCATATTTATCTACCCCCAATAGTAATTAGTGGACACATTACGTCATTAAGCATTCTACAACTAATTGAGGTTCGATTTATTTTTTTCACACTTTTTTCGATATATTCACAGAATATTCTGATAGTTTATTTCTGCTCAATGGTACTTTGAAGTTCTTTAATAGTATCGACCAGCTTATTATCACTATCAAAAGAATATACATATCCATGAAGTGACTTTGCCTTCTGCATAAGATTCTTTGAATTTGCCCAGACAAAGATGGCTGATTTACCTTTACCATTCTTTGCCTCCTGAATAAGATTTGTGGCTGCACTGTTTCCATCAAAAGCTACCACGATAGATGGACGGCGTTCAAAAATCTCATAGTTAAAACTCTTATATATTCCCATACCCTGTGACTCAGTAGAAACTCTTACCTTTACACCAGACTTTTTGATTCTGTCTGCCTCACGCTTTGTGATAACAGCAGGTACAAAGGAATAGATTCTAAATCCCTTGTCATTATGTTCAATAAGGTATTTTTCATATCCTGCAAGCTTGTGACCGATAACGAAACATACTTCCTCTGGATTTAATAACTCCATCAGCTCATCAATCTGCTTTGTAGCATTTGCGCTAAGCTTTGTTGAACGACTCTCTGTATTAAAGCTTCCTCCCAAAAGTACTACAGGGAATCTGTCCCATGTAATCTCGGAAATCTGCTCCTTTAATTCTGTATTTGCATCTAAGAGAACCTCGCCTTTCGCTTTCTTTCCAGAAATCTTTACAGTCTGCATCTTCTCCAGAAGCACATCCTCTAAAGGTCGGTCTCCAAGTAGCTTGGCAAAGGCTGCCTTCTTATCTGAGTACGCCTTTTGGCCCTCTTCTATGATAGTAGCCTCAGCCTCTCTCATAAGCTTAAGCTCTGCATCAGAAAGACCAAGCATCTTCTCTAAGGAAAGCTCTTCTTCTATTGCATCTGTTCCATAAAGAGCTGCACCGTCTGTTCCCTGAACACATCGAATGCCCTGCTTTAAATACTGCTTCAATGGATGCTTATCAAGGGAATTCAAATTATTCAATCTAACATTACTTGTAATCTGGAATTCAAGAACAACGTTATTCTCTTTTAGCTCCTTTAAAGCCTCTTTTCCCTTTTTGCTATTCAAACTATAAGTGTAAAGACCATGACCTAATCTCATCTTAGGCATAGGCTGTCCCTTGGCAAGAGATTCCTTTACACATGCAATTGAATGGGCAATGTTATCCTTCTGACTGTCATTTTCACCTGCATGAACACGAATGACAAAGCTTGGATCGTTTGCTGCAATCTTTACAATCTCTTTAAAGGCAGGCTTTAACTCGATAATATCATTTATCTCTTCACCTACGAAATCACATCCAGCCACATATGGATCAAGGGCTGTAGCCTTAAGCACCTCAAGGTTCTGTTCAAGATAATTCTCAGGTGTAACTGCATCCTTGATAATTGTAAGAGGAATTCGTCTCATAGCTGCAAGGAAACGAATCATTACACCAGTCTCCTTATAAATGCTTGGCATGACTTCATGAACCTGACGAAGCATTTCAAGAGATTCATATTTCTTAACCAGTGTGGTATCACTTATCTCGGCATAATATGTCCCCTGCTTCTTATAGCCTCTTGCAATCCAAAGAAGCTTATCCTGGAAAATTGTATTATTGTAATATACTGGATTTTCCTTATCACGAAGCATCTGTTGAAGAGTATTCTTTACATCCTCATCAGGAATCATCTCCACCTTTGAAAGACTGATTAAGTCTTCGCTTTCCACACCCTTACAGAATACATATCTATAAAGGTATACCTTTTCCAAATTCGTAAATACGGCCTGACCGTCTTTTATAACAGCCAAAGAGCCACGAATCTTTACTATATTATCCTCTGCATTATCCAGATTATTAAGAATCAGATCTGCAAAATTAATAAAGGTATTATCATCGATTCTTCTATCAAGGTATTTTCCCTGAAGACCTGAGGATACAAACTGTCTTGCTACCTTCTCACGCTGCTCCAAGGCTTTTGCCCACTGTACATCCGTAAGCTTTAAATCCAGCTTCTTTACATAATAGAGTGGGTATCTAATCTGATGTGATATACCAAGCGCAATCAATACATCTCCTGTAAGATTTCCGTTCATGTGAGTATGTAAATCTGCTCTGAATTTATAGTCTCTTCTTATAAAGGTTTTGAAAATAGTCTTACCAACTGGTAAATCAAAATCCTTTGTTTGGCTCATAAGAGTCTTTGCAATAGCTGGGATAGTAGCCTTCACCTCTACTGTTCCATCAGGGCTGATGCTGGCAATTTCCATGTCATTAAGACTAAAGATATAGCTCTCCTTATTATTGCCATCGATGAAGCATGGAATCTCGCCCTTAATAATAAGCATTCCATCCTCATCCTTGGTAAGCTCCAAATGACAGGTCTTCGCTATATTTCTAATCAGATTTCCCGTTCCATGATTAGGAGTCTTAAGGATATACAGCATCCTATCCAAATCCTTATAAAGATTTACAATAATATCCTTTTCCTTATCAAGAAAGAAACATGTGAAATATGTCATACTAAATACCTCTATATTTTTTTACTGCAAAGCTCCCAGAAGGTTACGGCACTGGCTGCTGCCACATTAAGTGAATCCACCTCGTTGTACATTGGGATTATTGTAACATAATCTGATTTCGCAATTGTGTCGTCTTTTATTCCTGTACTTTCTGTTCCAAAAATGATGGCAAGCTTCTCCTGCTCCTTCAATTCTGGGGCCGAAAGTGGGATAGCATTTTCTTTTAATGCCATGGATACTACCTTAAATCCGGCCTGATGTAAAGACTCAATATAATCTGAATCCTTATAAAAGTACGTCCAAGGTACCTGGAACACTGTTCCCATAGAGACTCTGGCAGCTCTTCTGTAGAAAGGATCTGCGCTTGGATGGGTGAGAAATACTGCTTCCACGCCTAGGGCTGCAGCAGAACGGAAAATTGCTCCCACGTTTGTTGGATTCATAACATCCTCAAGTATCGCCACTCTCTTTGTCTGTGACAAAAGCTCCGCCGGTTCAGGAAGGACTGGTCTTCTGCAGGCTGCCAAGACACCTCTTGTAAGATTGAAGCCTGTGATATTGTTAATCACCTTTAAAGGTGCTACAAAGATTTTCACGCTATCGTCAATATTTTCAAAAAGTTGTTGCACAACTTCAGTTTCAAAAGCCTTTTCTTCCACCAAAAAAGCTAGCGGTTCTGCCCCTCTGTTCAGAGCTCTCTTTATTACCTCAGGTGTCTCTGCTATAAACACTCCACCATTTGGTTCAAAATAATGATAGAGCTGCGCCTCATTATATTTGGTAAACAGCTCTACTCTCTCGTCATTTATATCTTCAATTCTAATTACTTCCATTAGATTATCCTTTTATTTCACGACCTCATAATCACAGCTTCCGTCAGAGGTACCTAATACTTTTAGTGTTAAATCTGCTTTTGCTGATTTTGTAAGGCAGGTCTTTACATTAACCATATCACTGTAATCCACAAAAGCAGTAGCATTTTCTATAGAATTACCGCTGAGGGCCTTTCTGGCAATAAGCCTATCTCTAAGCAGGTTCTCATCCGCTGTAACAGAGATAGTGTAATCTGCAAAGTCTTTTAGCTTGTCCCAGCTTGCCTCCTTTAGAAGGAGATAATTCCCCTCTAAAATAACAATATCCTTAGTTATCGTAATTACGTTATCCACTGGATTGTGGAGAGTCCTGTCATAAACAGGCCAGCCACATTCCTTTTCACTAAGACACTTTTTAATCTGCTCCGTAAACAGTTCTAAATCGAATGTTTCAGGAGCTCCCTTAATCTTTACCATAGGGATAACTTCACCATCTCTTACTGTGGTGTGACTGGTTAAGTATTCTTGTCTACGGTGGAAACCATCCATTCCGATAGTCTGAATAGCCTTTACTCCAGCAGTCTCCTCTGAAAGTTTTTCTAAGAAACTAACAAGTGTGCTTTTACCAGCCCCAGGAGGAGCTGCAAGCATCACAAGTATTCTTCTTCCCTTTTCCTGCTGCAACTGACTCAGCTTCTTAAGGAGAGGGATAAAAATATTATTTACAGCCTCTTCACTGTAGTTTGCTTTTACATCGAGTCCATTTATATTTACGTTGTAATCAATCATCTTATTTAAATGCCTTTACACCATGTGGTGGGATTGTAACCTTTAAGGTGTCTCCTGACTCTATGTGGGACTTTGACCAAATCTCCTTAAAGTGATAAATCTCTTTGCTGTCGTCAAAAATAGTATTCAGATCAATCTCAAACTCTTTGTACTCATCAGATAGATTAAATACCGCAAATACGGTTTTCTCAAGAGCTTTATTCTGAGATTTCCAGATAGCATATCTGTCATCGCGATATACCTGAGCTGCCTTCCAGCCATCCTTCATGAGCTCCAGTAAATCTTCATTAACAAGCACTGATAAATCTCCATCAGTCATCTTGGTAAGCTCGCCACCAATCATAAGTGGTGAACGGAACATAGACCATAGAGTCATCATTGTCATAAGCTCATCATAATTGAAATTTGAAAGTCTCTCTTCGCCAAAGCCTGCACCTACAGTTCCTACTGGAAGCATATCACAATCTGGAAAGCAACCTGCCTTCACATGATCCTGCCACATTTCACAACGCCAGAACATGTTCTTAAGAAGCTCCCACTTATCCCAGAAATCGTCAGTGATGCGCCACATGTTTGCGTTGTCACAATAATGGAAAGCCTTATCAATATGAGCTGGTCCTGGTGAAAGGCTAAGAACTATATTTCTGCCTGTCTTCATAATGGCCTCATGAAGCATTCTTGTCTCATGCCAGCCGCTGAAGTGCTCATCCCTGTACATCCATGAATCACAAATATCATCACACTTAATGAAATCCACGCCCCAATCAGCATACATCTGAATAAGGGAATCGTAGTAAGCCTGACCTTCCATTACGTTTCTCACGCCATACATATCAGGATTCCATCCACAGATACTACCTGGATCTGCAATATCAGCTGCTGTCACATCTGTTCCAAAAACAGGAAGATGACGCTCTGCTGCAGCCCTTGGAATGCCACGCATAATGTGTATACCAAACTTCAATCCAAGGCTGTGACAGTAGTCCGCCAATGGCTTAAAACCTGCACCGTTCTTTGATGATGGGAATCTTACTGGACTAGGAATGAATCTACCATACTCATCCAGCTCATCATCTCCAAATGGAATGTACTGATGCTCGCTTCTTCTGGTACCGGCATCATTTGAATACCACTCAATATCTACCACGATATATTCATAGCCAAACTTCTTTAAGTGCTTTGCCATGTAGTCGGCATTGGCCTTTACCTGCTCTTCATTAACAGTGGTGTCGTAGTAGTCATAGCTGTTCCAACCCATTGGTGGTGTGATTGCGAATTCATTTTTGTTCATAACGTCCTTCTCCTTCAAGTGTCAAAAACTAGTTAACTGTAAAACCCTTACAATCTGTTCTCTCTCTTTTCTTGTTGTATCTTTAATTAAATATGACTTAAAGTATATCCTTTCTATTAAACAATGGAACTCTAGGTATTACTAGAGTTCCCATTTTATTCCTTATAGTATTTTTCGATGTCCATAACCAGAGATTCTATAAGCACATAATAATCTCCAATTATATCATCATAATACCTAAGAGCAACCTGGCCATCATAATCATGTGCTAATGTATTTCTGACTCTTAACATATCCATCCATCTGTCATCATTTATTAGTCCAACAGAAAATGCAGACTTAAGTGTCTCCCTTGGTGAGCCTGAAGCAAAATCAGTTAAACCAAATTCCTGTGTTACAAGCTCTTTCATTACCTTCCAGGATAAATCAAACGTAAGATTGAAATTCTGGACTGTAGCTGGTAGAACAAATGGAGCATCTTTATCCTGACCTCTGGACATTCTTAAATTAGCTAGGCTTTTACACAAACTCTGGTATCTATTAAAATATTTGCTTTCCATATTTGTCCATATCCTCTCTTAAGTATTCGCTACACACTTCATCATAATTGAATATATCTATTTTACGGAGTGTAGGAATATTTTCAACTTCCTCTTCGAAAGCATTTATATCTTCACAACCATATATAATAAAATCTATATCACTTGTTTCTGTCTGTGTTCCTCTTGCAAATGAACCAAATAAATCTAATCTCTTAACATTATACTTGTGGGCTATAGCTGTTACACGCTCTACTATTTCCTCAGCGGACATAATATTTCGTTTAGTCATCTCTGAATCCTCCCACAATATTTTACTATTATTTTAATACTAATTCCATGTCAACTTACAATATTACTTCTTTTTGTAGAAAAAGCAGTATAATCAGAATTATTTATATTAATCCTGCAAATACAGAGGCAAGTAGAACAGTTAGTATACCAGCTACTGCGATTGACAGAGAGCTCATAGCTCCTTCAACGTCACCAATCTCCATAGCCTTTGCTGTTCCAATGGCATGGGCTGCAGTTCCAAATGCAAGTCCCTTTGAAATAGGCTCGTGAATTCTGAAAAGCTTACAGATAAACTCGCCCATAATATTTCCAAGAACGCCTGTAATAACAATAACTGCAACTGTGATAGTAACATATCCACCAAGCTCCTCAGATACACCCATTCCGATGGCTGTAGTGATAGACTTAGGAAGAAGGGTAACGTAGTTTTCGTGATCAAGTCCCATAAGCTTTGAAAGGACAAATACTGTAACAAGGCTTGTGATAACACCTGAAGTAACCCCTAAGATGACAGCCTTTGCATTGTTCTTAAGTAACTCCCACTCCTCATAAAGAGGAATAGCAAGACAAACTGTGGCTGGAGTTAAAAACCAGCTAAGATACTTTGCTCCTTCATTGTAGGTCTCGTAATCAATATGACCTCCTACAAGGAAAAGGATTGTAACTACTATTGAAATAAGAAGTGGATTAAATAATCCAAATCCAAATTTTTTCTTTAACGCTGCGCCTAAGCCGTAAGCCACAAGACTGATGGTAACACCTGCATAGGCACTGGTCTGCATAAATTCACTCATTACT
Source organism: Pseudobutyrivibrio sp. UC1225 (assembly GCF_900115215.1). Classification (NCBI taxonomy): domain Bacteria; kingdom Bacillati; phylum Bacillota; class Clostridia; order Lachnospirales; family Lachnospiraceae; genus Pseudobutyrivibrio; species Pseudobutyrivibrio sp. UC1225. Next base: position 92,611 of record NZ_FOVQ01000006.1, read on the forward strand.
TTGTCTCCCCCTTACTCTTTTTGATAATGAACTGGGAAACAATTCCAGTTGATGCCATAACAGTAAATATCGTAATTACGGTAATAACTGAAACTGGCAAAAGTACCGGCTGGAGAACGCTCCATGAAGACATGAGACCTACTCCTGCTGGAATAAACATAACAGGCATGATTTCAATCAGAAATTTACCTGCATCTCTAACCTGCTCAAGCTTAATTACACCTGTAAGTAATAAAATAAACATAAGCACCATTCCATAGATACTTGCTGGAATAGGGAATGGCAAAACACTTTTAAGAATTTCACCAATCAGTGAAATCGCTAAAATTATCAAAAACTGTTTTAAAAACTTCATTGCTCTACCTCTTCAAAAAAAATTAGGGCTAAAGATTATCCTCCCTAGCCCCTGCTTAATTATACTACTTATTTTTTTTATGATTGTCCTTTTTCAAGTACTATCCGCTTCATTCTCTCATCAAGCTCATGATATACAGTTGTAAGTGGCCATGGCATAAGAGTAATATACTCTCTGTCCCCTGGTTCTAGCCTTTCAAGAAATGCCTTAAAGTCTTCTGTATTCTTGTAAAGCTCTTTACCAAATTCACATTGAACATACTCTTTATCAGCATTATCAACAGTTTCAGTAACTCTTCTAAAGCTTATTCGCCCAAATTCATCCTGTTCCTTTACAAAGGATGCTTTTTCATGGACAGGCTTTGGCTTCTCTAAAGAAATCTTACCTATGTTGAGATAATGCTCCCACATGTACTGGGCAATTCTTTCCTTTGAAATAGGATAATTGATTTCCTCCGCTATTTTGCTGATGGAATATCCCAAATCAGCCAAATGACGAACTGCACCACCTGCTGCCGCATCATTTATGAAATTGCCTAGAGCCTTATTGAATTCCTTCAATTTTTACACCTTATCCTTAATAATGATTGTCATCATATATTTAGAATCATCCGGAATCATCATTGCGCCATTAAATATCTGCTCTGTCTCCATGCCACAGTCAATTACCGCATATACGGATATTTTATCAGCCTGTTCCAGCTGCAAAAGGCGCTCTTTAATCTCGCTAATATTACGCCCGCTTTTCATAATTATTTTTGTGCCTGAAAGCTTTAATTCTTCCTCCAGATTTCCCTGACCAGAAATAATATGAATGTTTTCATCTCTCTCGCTAAGAAGAATTCCTGCTGCTGCAGCAGACCCACAGAAAGAAGTGATACCATTAATAATCTCTACTTCTATGCAATCCTTCTTTGCAAGCTTCATTATATAACCAAATGTTGAATAAACTGTGGGGTCTCCAATGGTAAGAAACGCAAGGTTGTAGCCATCCATAATAAGCTGTCTGTACTTCTCATAAAATTCTGCATGCATTTTAGCAAGAGCCTCTTCATCCCTTGTCATCTCAAAATCATAGCTTATGGTCTTTTTATATTTAAGTTCTGGCACCGCAGGAAGTGCTATCTGAAAAGCACGGCACTCATACTTATCTGCCTTTGGAAGACAAATAACATCCGCCTCTTTTATTGCCCTTACTGCTCTAAGAGTAAGCATCTCAGGATCACCTGGTCCTACACCTATTCCATACAATATTCCCGCCATAGGATACTCCTTAATTCTCCCCCTATTCTAATCTATATTATTACTTCAATATATTATCATATAATGGGGCGTAGAATATAAAGAATCACTAGATTAGTTCTATTAATTCGTATTCAAGACTACCTACTCCAAGTTTAGCTGCTGTTTCAGGAGTATGCTCGCCATTTCTAGAAGTTACACGCTCTAGGAAGTGGTCTCTTCCAACATCCTTTGAGGCGTAAACCAGGTCGAGACATGCTCTATCAATTGCTACAGGGTCTAAGCTGGCAAGTATTCCAATATCCTTAAGGCAAGGGTCCTCTGCAACAGCACAGCAGTCACAATCTACAGACATATTTGCCATTACATTAATAAATGCAATATTTTTACCAAAGTGGTCTACTACTGCAGATGCTGCCTCAGCCATGCTCTCAAGAAATGCATCCTGCTCTGGTAAATCTGTCCATACAACATCCTGTTCGCTGGCTTTGTCATATTTGCCTGCAGAATGAATGCGGACCTTTCCTGCACAGGAAGCACAGCCTATAGAAAGCTGCTTTAGTGCTCCGCCATATCCACCCATTGGATGTCCCTTAAAATGAGAAAGTACTAACATAGAGTCGTAATTGAGGAAATTCTTTCCCATTATATCTGCCTTAAGATGAGTACCATTTTTGATAGGAATTTCGATATCTGGCCCTTCAGCATCCATTAAATCCACATCAAACAGGTCATTCCAGCCATGTCGCTTTAACAGCTTAATGTGCTTATCAGTGTAGTTTCTTTCACCTTCGTAAGCTGTATTACACTCTACAATTGTGCCATTTACATGCTCCACCATAGACTTCCAGAAGGCTGGTTTTAAATAATTCTGATTGCCCTCTTCCCCTGAGTGAACCTTTACAGCAACCTTACCTGGTAACGTAACACCAAGTTTGTCGTACATTTTTACTACAGCCTCAGCTGTAACATCCTTGATAAAATAAACCTTTGATGCCATATATCCCCTCCTATAATTTATCTAAACTATTGTCATTATATAGCATCAAAGGTCATTATTTCAAAAGCATTTTATATCTTTGCTACATCAACAAGTGTGTACTCTGTTGTAGCACTTTCAAGTGAAGTTGCAAGAGCCACTGCGGTATCCATTGCTGTGATACAGTTGATACCTGTCTCGATAGCATTTCTTCTGATGAGGAAGCCATCTCTTGTCTTGTCACCGTGTCCCTGAGTAGGTGTGTCGATAACAAGGTCAATCTTATGTCCAAGGATAAGGTCCATTACGTTTGGAGATTCCTGAGTAATCTTGTTTACCCAGCGAGCCTCAACGCCACCCTCCTGTAAGTACTTTGCAGTAGAACGTGTAGCGTAGATTGTGTAACCAAGCTTTTCAAATCTCTTTGCTACCTCAAGTGCCTCTGGTTTATCAGCATCCTTTACAGTGATAATCATCTGCTTGTGCTTTGGAAGAACAACTCCCGCACCAAGGAATGCCTTGTAAAGAGCTTCCTCGAAGGTCTTAGCGATACCTAAACACTCACCAGTAGACTTCATCTCAGGTCCAAGGGAAATCTCTGCACCACGAAGCTTCTCGAAGGAGAATACTGGCATCTTAATTGCAATGTAATCTGCTTCTGGCTGAAGTCCTGGCTCATAGCCCATATCAGTAATCTTGTGACCAAGAATTGCCTTTGCTGCAAGGTCAACGATTGGAATACCTGTAACCTTACTGATGTAAGGAACTGTACGTGAGCTTCGAGGGTTAACCTCGATTACATAAACCTCTCCATCCATGGCGATGAACTGGATGTTAATCATACCAAGTACGTGAAGTGCCTTTGCAAGTCGCTCTATGTAATCTACAATCTTATCTTTTATATCCTGGCTGATTGTGTGAGCAGGATATACTGAGATACTATCACCTGAGTGGATACCAGTACGCTCGATATGCTCCATGATACCAGGAATCAGGATGTTCTCACCATCGCAGATAGCATCGACCTCAATCTCCTTACCCTGTAAATATTTATCTACAAGGATTGGGTGATCCTGAGCAATCTGGTTGATGATATCCATGAACTTCTCGATTTCTTCATCGTTGAAGGCAATCTGCATACCCTGACCACCAAGTACGTATGATGGACGAACAAGTACTGGATAACCAAGTCTGTTTGCAACTTCCTTTGCTTCCTCAGCTGTAAATACTGTTCCACCTGCTGCACGAGGAATCTGTGTCTTTTCAAGAATCTCATCGAAGAGCTCTCTATCCTCTGCTGCATCAACATCCTCTGCTTTTGTACCGAGGATTGGCACACCGATTTTCATAAGGTGTTCTGTAAGCTTGATAGCTGTCTGTCCACCGAACTGTACGATAGCTCCATCAGGCTTCTCAAGATTTACGATTGATTCTACATCCTCGTTTGTAAGCGGCTCGAAGTAAAGCTTGTCAGCAATATCAAAGTCTGTTGAAACTGTCTCTGGGTTATTGTTTACGATAACTGTCTCCCAGCCTTCCTTTGCAAATGCCCAGGTAGCATGAACTGAACAGTAGTCGAACTCAACACCCTGACCGATACGTATAGGACCTGAACCAAGAACAAGTACCTTCTTGCGACCTGTTGTCTGAACTGCCTCGTTCTCGCTTCCATATACGCTGTAGTAGTAAGGAGTCATGGCATCAAACTCTGCTGCACAGGTATCAACCATCTTGTAAGCTGCAACGATGCCGTTGTCGTAACGCATCTTGCGAACCTGCTCCTCTGTAATCTTTCCATTGAGTTCCGCAATTACGTTATCTGGGAACTCGATTCTCTTTGCTTCCTTAAGAAGCTCTACTGTAAGCTCCTCGTTTGCAAGGCGCTGCTCCATCTCAACGAGAATCTTAATCTTATCTATAAACCAAACATCAATCTTTGTGATTTCATGAATCTTCTCGTAGCTAACACCGCGGCGAAGTGCCTCTGCGATGCAGTAGATTCTTCTGTCGTCTACAACTGTAAGCGCCTCTGCAAGCTCCTCGTCAGTCATATCACAGAAGTCGTAGCTCATAAGTGAATCTACATGCTGCTCCAGTGAACGGATGGCCTTCATAAGGGCACCCTCGAAGTTGTTGCAGATAGACATAACCTCACCGGTAGCCTTCATCTGAGTTGTAAGCTTTCTTGTAGCTGTAATGAACTTATCAAATGGAAGACGTGGAATCTTAACTACGCAGTAATCAAGCATAGGCTCAAAACTGGCGAAGGTCTTCTTTGTTATGGCGTTTGGAATCTCATCAAGTGTATAGCCAAGGGCAATCTTAGCTGCAACCTTTGCGATTGGGTAACCTGTTGCCTTTGAAGCAAGGGCTGATGAACGGGATACTCGTGGATTAACCTCGATTACGCAGTACTCAAAGCTCTCTGGATGAAGAGCATACTGTACATTACATCCACCTGTGATACCAAGCTCATCGATAATACGAAGTGCAGAGGTACGAAGCATCTGATACTCCTTGTCGCCAAGTGTCTGTGAAGGAGCAACTACGATTGAGTCACCTGTATGTACACCAACTGGGTCGATGTTTTCCATGTTACAAACTGTGATGCAGTTTCCTGCTGCATCTCGCATAACCTCATACTCGATTTCCTTCCAGCCTGCGATACATCTTTCTACAAGTACCTCGTGTACACGTGAAAGACGAAGACCGTTTGTAAGAATCTCAACGAGCTCTGCCTGATTGTGAGCGATACCACCGCCTGAACCACCAAGTGTATATGCTGGTCTTAAAACTACTGGGTAGCCAATTGTGTTTGTAAACTTGATACCGTCTTCTACTGTATTAACTACAAGTGAAGCTGCCACTGGCTCGCCAAGCTTTTCCATTGTATCCTTGAAAGCCTGTCTGTCCTCAGCTCTGAAGATTGTCTCGGCTGTTGTACCAATAAGCTTAACACCCTGCTCCTCAAGGAAACCTGACTCAGCAAGCTCCATACCAAGGTTAAGTCCAGCCTGTCCACCAAGTGTTGGTAGAAGTGAATCTGGCTTCTCCTTGATAATAATCTGCTTTAAAACATCTACAGTAAGAGGCTCGATATAAACCTGATCTGCAATTTCCTTATCTGTCATGATGGTAGCTGGGTTTGAGTTTACCAAGCATACCTCCATGCCCTCTTCCTTAAGTGAACGGCAAGCCTGAGTTCCAGCATAGTCGAACTCAGCTGCCTGTCCGATGACGATAGGACCAGAGCCAATCACCATTACTTTCTTAATGTCACTTCTCTTTGGCATTACTGCTCTCCTCCCATCATATTAATAAATCTATCAAACAAGTATCCGCTGTCCTGTGGTCCTGGGCATGCCTCAGGATGGAACTGAACAGTGAAGATGTTCTTTCCAGTATATTTAAGTCCTTCGTTGGTGCCGTCGTTAACATTTACGAAGGCTGGTGTAGCAACCTTTGGATCAAGCTTGTCTACATCTACCACGTAGCCGTGATTCTGAGATGAAATGTACACTCTTCCAGTCTCAAGATCCTTTACAGGATGATTTCCACCTCTGTGACCGTACTTCATCTTGTGAGTATCAGCACCTGTTGCAAGTGCCATAAGCTGATGTCCAAGGCAGATGGCAAAGATTGGAACATCGCTATCATAAAGCTTTTTAATCTCATCTATAATAGGTCCGCAATCCTTTGGATCTCCAGGGCCGTTTGAAAGCATAATTCCGTCTGGATTAGATGAAAGGATCTTTTCTGCCTTTGTGTGAGCAGGGTAAATTGTAACCTCACAGCCTCTGTCATTAAGAGACTTTGCAATATTCTTCTTTGCACCAAAATCTAAAAGTGCAACTCTCTTTCCTGCGCCCTTTAACACTGAACTTGTGTCACATGTAACCTTTGTTACCACATCACCTGTAGCATAAGCTTCCAGTCTTGGCTTGATTTCCTCAAAATTGTAATTCTCATTTGTGGTAATCATTCCGTTCATTGTGCCCTTTTCACGAAGAATCTTTGTAAGGGCTCTTGTATCGATACCAGCAATACCTGGAATATCATGCTTAACTAAGAAATCCTGAATGGTACCTTCGCAACGGAAGTTTGAAGGAATACGGCTAAGCTCTCTAACAATAAATCCATCTGGCCATGGTCTGCTACTTTCCATATCTGGTGTGATTCCATAGTTTCCAATCAATGGATAAGTCATGCAAACTGCCTGCCCCGCATAAGAAGGATCTGTGAGAACCTCAAGGTAACCTGTCATCGAAGTATTGAATACTATCTCGCTGACAACTTCTCTTGTGGAACCAATACTTGTTCCCTCAAAAACTGTACCATCTTCCAAAATTAAAAATGCTTTCATCTTACTCCTTTTCTACCCTTTTTGATTTTTATAAAAATCCAAGGTATGGTTCCATACCTTGGATTTACGTTTTATCTGAAGTAATCTACGCCCGCTTCAAAGAGCTTCATATCCTGATTGCCGTAGATGTTAAGAGCTACGCCGTCACCTCTACGCTCTGCATGACACATCTTACCGTATACACGTCCATCAGGGCTGGTAATACCCTCGATAGCGCAGTAGCTTCCATTGATGTTCCACTCTTCATCCATTGTAGGATTTCCGTTTTCATCAACGTACTGTGTAGCAACCTGTCCGTTCTCGAAGAGCTTCTTAATCCACTCTTCTGATGCAACGAAACGTCCCTCACCATGAGAAGCTGGAGAACAATATGTCTCACCAAGGTGAGCGCCTGCAAGCCATGGTGACTTGTTGCTGACTACCTTCGTATATGCGATTTTTGAAATATGACGTCCGATTGTGTTGTATGTAAGTGTAGGAGCATCCTCTTTCTGTGTGTGAATCTCGCCATAAGGGACAAGACCAAGCTTGATAAGTGCCTGGAAACCATTACAGATACCAAGCATAAGACCATCTCTGTTGTTAAGAAGTCCGTGGATAGCTTCCTTCATCTTTTCATTTCTAAATGCGGTAGCGAAGAACTTAGCAGAACCCTCTGGCTCATCACCTGCTGAGAAACCGCCTGGGAACATAACAATCTGTGACTGAGCGATTGCTCTTGAGAACTCGTCAACTGATTCTCTGATATCCTCTGCTGTCTGGTTCTTGAATACCTTTACGTTTGTAATAGCACCAGCATTTTCAAATGCTCTTGCTGAATCGTACTCACAGTTTGTACCTGGGAATACTGGAATAAATACTCTAGGCTTTGCAATCTTATTCTTGCAAATATAGAAGTTCTTTTCCTCGTAAAGACCTGTGTCTACAAGAGATGTATCCTCGTGACTACGTGTCTTGAATACCTTCTCAAGTGTGCCTGTCCATGCTGCTATTGCCTCATCTACAGGAATCTTTACATCCTTATATGTGAATGTAGCATCATCAGTAACTTCACCTACCTCGAAGCCACAATCTGTAAGGCCTCGCTTTTCAAGCTCGTTGATAATAGCAAGTGCGCCATCCTCTGAAACTTCTACTACGATATCGCCGATGACACAGCCAAAGAGTAATACTGACTGACATGCATCTGCAAGCTTAACACCAAGCTTGTTACCAAATGCCATCTTTGATACAGCAGGTACAAGTCCATAAGCATCAAGTGCATAAGCTGCCTTGATATTTCCAAGCTCAACCATCTGTCTTACTACCTCGAAGATTGCCTTAGCCTGCTGGTAGTTTGGCTGATCGTAATTGTCACGAAGAATTCTAAGAAGGAAGAGCTTATCTCCAGCTTCCTTAAGCTCTGTTGTGACAATGTCCTGCTCCTTTGCAACATCTACTGCGAAAGAAACAAGTGTTGGAGGAACATCGATTTCATTGAATGTTCCTGACATAGAATCCTTACCACCGATTGAAGGAAGTCCGAATTCCATCTGTGCCTTATATGCACCAAGAAGTGCTGCGAATGGCTGGCTCCATCTCTTTGGATCCTCGCTCATTCTGCGGAAGTACTCCTGGAATGTAAATCTAATCTTCTTGTAATCACCACCAGTTGCAACGATACGAGCTACAGACTCTAAAACTGCAAGCTGTGAACCGTGGAATGGTGACCATGAGCTTACATATGGATTGAAGCCATATGCCATCATTGTAACTGCATCTGTCTTGCCGTCAGCTACTGGAACCTTAGCTACCATAGCCTGTGTCTCTGTAAGCTGATACTTTCCACCGAAAGGCATAAGTGTTGAGCCTGCACCGATTGAACCATCGAACATTTCAACAAGACCCTTCTGTGAACACTCGTTAAGATCAGCAAGTGAATCAAGCCATGCTGCCTTGAAGTCGCCCTTTGCAACATCATCTGCAACCTTCTCGATACCAATCTTATCGATGTACTTATCATTGCTGTCAGGTAGCTCTACATAAACATCTGTCTCCTGATGAGCACCGTTTGTATCAAGGAAGGCACGAGAAAGATTAACAATCTCCTTACCTCTCCAGTTAAGTACAAGACGTGGCTCCTTAGTAACAACTGCAACCTCAATAGCCTCTAAGTTTTCCTCAGCTGCATACTGAAGGAACTTATTTACATCTGCTGGAGCAACAACAACTGCCATACGCTCCTGAGACTCAGAAATAGCAAGCTCAGTTCCATCAAGACCTGCGTACTTCTTTGGAACCTTATCCAAATCAACAGTAAGACCTGGAGCAAGCTCTCCGATAGCAACAGATACACCACCTGCACCAAAGTCGTTACACTTCTTAATGATATATGAAACTTCTTCTCTTCTAAAAAGTCTCTGAATCTTTCTTTCTGTAGGTGGATTACCCTTCTGAACCTCAGCACCACAAACTGCTGTAGACTCTGTATTGTGTGCCTTTGAAGAACCAGTAGCACCACCGATACCATCACGACCTGTACGTCCACCAAGGAGGATAATCTTATCTCCTGGATCAGAATTGAGACGCTGAACAGCACGTCTTGGTGCAGCACCCATAACAGCACCAATCTCCATACGCTTTGCAACATAGTCTGGATGATAAATTTCTTTTACATAACCTGTAGCAAGACCAATCTGGTTACCATATGAGCTGTAACCGTGAGCTGCCTCACGAACAAGCTTCTTCTGTGGAAGCTTTCCTTCGATAGTATCCTTTACAGAAACTGTAGGGTCAGCGGCACCTGTAACACGCATAGCCTGGTATACATAAGTACGGCCTGAAAGTGGATCACGGATTGCACCACCAAGACATGTAGCAGCACCACCGAATGGCTCGATTTCTGTAGGATGATTGTGTGTCTCATTCTTGAAGTTGATAAGCCACTCTTCTTCTGTTCCATCTACGTTGATAGGAACAACAATTGAGCAAGCGTTAATCTCATCAGACTCTTCCTGATCCTCAAGCTTACCATCAGCCTTAAGACGCTTCATTGCAAGGAGTGCAAGGTCCATAAGGCATACGAATTTATCATCTCTATCCTTGTAGAGAATCTTGAAATTATCAAGGTAGTCATTAAAAGTATCCTGGATAGGAGCCTTGTAATAGCCATCCTCGATAGTAACGTTCTTAAGTTCTGTAGAGAAAGTAGTATGTCTACAGTGATCAGACCAGTAAGTATCTAATACCCTGATTTCCGTAACAGTTGGATCTCTATGTTCGTCATTGGAAAAATAGTTCTGAATGTGAAGGAAATCCTTAAATGTCATAGCAAGATTTAAGGAATCATATAAAGTGCGTAAATCTTTTTCAGCCATAGAAGTGAAACCGTCAAAGGTATTGACGTCGGCTGGTTCATCGAAATTATTAGAAAGAGACTCTGGCTTATCAAGAGAAGTCTCTCTAGAATCAACAGGATTAATACAATGCTTTTTGATAGCATCGAATTCGTCGTCAGTAATGCTACCCTCAATAACATAGGTAGTCGCTGTGTGGATAGTAGGCTCTTCATTTTCATTTAAGAGCTTAAGACACTGCTCAGCAGAATCGGCACGCTGGTCGAACTGACCTGGCAAAAACTCAACAGAGAAGACACGACCATTATAATCAAATGTCTCTTCGTAAACATCATCAACAGGAGGCTCAGAAAACACCGTCTTAACTGCTTTCTTGAAAACGTCGTCAGATACATCCTGAACGTCATAACGAATCAGAACTCTAACTCCTGTAACATCCTTGATGCCTAAGTAACTTCCTATTTCGGAAAACAGTGACTTGGCAGATACTGCAAATTGTGGTTTCTTCTCAACGTAAACTCTTCTTACTTTGCCCACATTACACCTCCGTATTATTAACTTGAAATCTGTGAGACAAGACTCCTGCTATGAAATTTGGGCTAAAAAAACTAGTAAAAATAGCAGGTAGCCTCACAGTTAAAAAGAGTATAACACAAAAAATTCACAACTCCTAATAATATTTTAGTCTTTTTTATTCCAGAAATTTGTTAATTTTAACGAAACCTCATCAACCGTGGTAAATTCAGCATCATTCCACTCTCGTGGAAATGTTTTTCTATAGCTTCCAAAGCGGAATCGCTCATCCAATAGTGCAATTACACCAACATCATCTTTTGTACGAATCAGTCGGCCTGCCGCCTGTATTACTTTATTCATTCCAGGATACAAATATGCATATTCGAATCCGTTCTTTCCCTCGTCATCAAAGAAATCAGACATAAGCTTTCGCTCATTTCCAACCTGAGGTAATCCTGCTCCAAGAATAATAGAACCAATAAGCTTGCCTCCAACAAGATCTACTCCCTCCGAGAAGATTCCTCCAAGGGTACAAAAGGCCACCAGTGATTTGTCCCTTTTCTTTTCGAATTCTGATAAGAAGTCCTCGCGCTCCTGCTCAGTCATGTTCTGCTGCTGGATAATGATTTCTACATCTGCACCCAGGGACTGATACTTTTCATGAATGTCTTCCAAGAATTTATAGGAAGGTCCAAAGACCATGTAGTTACCTTGCTTCGCATTTACGATAGTGTGAATGTATCTGGCAAACTTAAGATATTCATCTTCACCACGTCTGGTGTACTTGCTGGTAACATCTGTTCCAAGAAGCAATATTCTATTTTGCTGGTCAAAAACTGAATCAACATATATCGCATATACGTCACTTATATTGCAGAGCAAATCCTTGTAGTAATCTATTGGCAAAAGGGTTGCGCTGAAATAAACAGTGGCTCTTGCCATATTAAGTCTTTGCTGAAGCTGCTCCGATGGGTCGATGCAATATAAGTGAAGATTGAAATTCTTATCATCATCAAAATCACAATATATCCTGTAGTGATCAGCATCCTGCTGATAAGCAAGAGCCGTGAAATTGCGAAGTCTAAAATAGAAATCCAAAACCTCGTCCTGATAGATTCCAAACTTTACTTCTTTTTTGAAGAGCTGCTCCAAAATCATCTGCAAATTATCGCAGGCATTAAGCAGCATATCTATATCCTCTAAAACGGTGATGTCCCTGTCGCACATCCTTTTGTACTCAAGCATAATCCTGTTGCACTTTTCGAGAGCGTTCACCAGCTTTTTGCTGACTGGCTTTGCATATCTTTTAATAGAAAGAATCTCTTCTTTTATAAGAGTCTCTGAATACATTTCTCTGGCACGGTCTACCATGTTGTGAGCCTCATCTATAAGGAAAATGTGCTCGCCAGATTTTCCTTCTGCAAAGAATCGCTTCAGATATACATTAGGGTCAAAGACATAGTTGTAATCGCAGATGATTCCCTCACACCAGGTACTAACATCAAGAGCCAATTCAAAAGGACAAACAACATATTCCTCTGCATAGCCCAAAACCACGTCTCTTGTAATGACTGTTTCCTTGGTAATGATTTCGTAGATAACATCATTTACCCTGTCAAAATGACCTCTGGCGTATGGGCAGTTATCAGGATTGCAATCTGCTTCATCGCAAAGACACATCTTCTCCTTTGCTGTAAGCATAATAGTCCTTCCCTCATACCCCTTTTGTACAAGAAGGCTATAGGCATCTCGTGCCGCCAAAGCTGTAGCGGTCTTTGCTGTGAGATAAAAAACTCTCTCAGCAAGATTCTGTCCTAAGGCCATAACAGCAGGGAAAACATTTGCAATAGTTTTGCCTGTACCCGTAGGCGCCTGCATAAATAAAATTTTTCTTCTATATATACTGCGGTAAACATCAGACACAAGCTTCTTCTGTCCATCACGATATTCATAAGGGAACTGAAGCCCTTGAACAGAATCCAAAAGCTCCTGCTTGTGATAATATTGAAAATCAGCCCACTTCCTAAATATATTTATAATAGTAAGAAACCATTCTTCTATTTCATCAAAGGAATAGGTCTGATTAAATCGCTTTATCTCCTCCGTCTCCAGACTGACATAGGTCATCTGCACATCGATTTCTGGTAGACTATACTCATTTGCAATCATATAGGCATAGCACTTGGCCTGAGCCTCATGTACAAGGACTGGCTTTTCAAAGTTCATAACATCCATGTACATTCCCTTTATCTCATCAACGGTAGCTGACCAGACTGTGCCATCCTCATCCATATCCAAAACTACACCATCGGCTCTTCCCTCAAGCCCAATGATGTAATCATCATATTCAACCTGATATTTCAAAGGAACCTCTGCACGATAAAAAGGACCCATAGAGCTTTGAATCTTTCTATGAATCCTACTACCTTCCTGCATCGCCTCGAAAGGATCAACAGAACCTTTACGGTCATCTATATCTCCCTCTCTAAGCAAAAACTCCACAAGGTTTCTTACAGAGATATTTATTTGTGCTTTCTCTCCATCTGGAGTAACTAATCGTGCAACCTTCATATAATTCCTTATTTCAGGCATCAAAAAAGCCTGTGATTATTTCACAGGCTTTATTATACATTATTCGATTTTATGCAACAACGAACTTTTGTACAGCATTCTTAAAAGATGAATCCTCTGGATTATTAAGATGAACACTCATCTCTCTCTTGATGCCCATTGCTATGACACCTAAAAGTGACTTTCCATCGATATAAACAACGCCGCTGTGTAAATCAACATCGCCGCCGCACTCAGATGCTGCCTTAACAAATTCCTCTGCATCTGCTGTATTTTCTAATCTAATTTTAAACATTGTAAAAAACTCCTATTACATAAACAAACACTAAATTAAAATTGCTTAGTATTATATAACATTTTTCCACGGCTGTGTCAATGTAAAACTTGCTCACAAATAATCAATTCTTTTGTCCTATATCAAATACAAAGCCCCGGATATAAATACCCGAGGCTTGTTACGCAATAATATATGACCGTTTATGATTATATTTAACTATTCTATAAACATGTCGCCATACCACTTCAAGGCTTCTACATAAGCATCATATACGACATGCATCTCGATATCCTGAAGAACCATCAAACGTGATACTTCCTGCCAGTCACCAGCTTCATAGCTGAGAAGGAACTCAAGCTGTGGTGAGAAAATACCGTCATCATTAACAAGAGCTTTCTTAATCTCAGCGCTAACACCTACCTGATCTAACGCATCTTCCATTGGCATATCAAGAATGAGATTTAACAATGAGAACAATCCCATAAGGAAAAGCTCGTCCTTACGCATAGCATAATCAAAGGCTGGCGCAAGATTCTCTGCAAATCTAGCTCTGATAAGTGAAAGTCTTGTAATCTCATTTGGCTTACCAGCAGCAAGCTCATTAAATAATGTAGTATTTAACCAGCGACGAATCTCTTTCTGTCCTAAAAGAGCTGTTGCCTGGTTAATTGATCTTATATTTGAATTAATAGTAAGCTTGTTGGCAATTTTAAGAAGCTCGATAGATAATGCTGGATCCTGTGCTACAACATTAGCTACTTCCTCCAAATCAAAATCAGACTGATTGATTACGGTCATGAGCTTCATATAGTTAATCTTAATAGGAGTAACTTCTGTATCCTGAGTATTAATAGGAACTCTAAAGAATGTACCCTCGAAAATCTTGAATAGACCAGAATCCTTCGCCTTACCGAACTCTTCCTTTGTATGAAGATTCTCAGCGCAGAATGTAATCTTTGGTAATACCTTTTTGAAGGCCTGAGCCTGTTCTACAACATCACCTTCATCTGCATTAACAAGGAATAAATCGAAATCGTCAAGCATTTCCTTATAAGCGTCAACGCTGGCAATTGGAAGATCTTTTATTCCTAATTTAAAGCCCTTACTCTTCAAATCATGTAAACGCTTTTTATAAGAATCCTCTGGCTTTATAGAATGGTCCATAAGAAGAACGATACGTCCATCAAAGCCAGTCAACTGCTGTTCAATGTTAGCAAATAATGAAATATTGTTAATAGGAATAATAATGTCACAATTTGCTACTAAATCGTCCTCTGAGATACTTTCGAATACCTCGATACCTACGATTGAACCTGCTCCATCGTACTTTCCTGCAGCAAGTAAATGTGGATTTTCAAACATGTTCTCCTTCTGTGCATACAAGCAGTATGAAGCCACAGACATGTCTTCGTAAAATAGTGGTACTAATGTAGCTAGCATAACCCTTCTCCTTTTTTAAGCCCCGTAATTTTAATATAAACCCCATAAAGTATTCTGACAGAATTGTCTGAATATTTATAATTAATTATAGCACTCCACATTTTTATATTCAATTATTGACACGAAAAAAGCTAGCATTCTAGGAACAATTAATGCTCTTTTTTAGTTTGACCTATGCTGCATGTCTGATTTAATCTTATCTATAAGTGTAATATCAGCTGGCAGCCAGTTTACATCATTTAATGTATCTCTTGTGAGCCACTTTGCAGCTTCAGCCTCTTTTAATTCCAGGCGTCCTTCCTTCACCTCACAATAGAAGCAATCCATCGACAGGTGGAAGGTAGGATAATCATATTCTATCGTATCTATGTAGGGCCCAACCTCTATAAGAGTATCAAGTTCCTCTTGTATCTCTCTTATAAGAGCCTGCTCAGATGTCTCCCCAGCCTCCACCTTGCCACCTGGGAACTCCCAGCCACCTTTATAATCTCCGTAACCTCTTGCGGTTGCGAAAATCTTGTTTTTCTCTTCTATTGAATCACAGATAACTGCTGCAACAACTTTTATTGTTTTCATGACCTTTATTCTCCACGCTGTTTTTCTTGATTGCGCATATAATTTTGTCATTTTGCTTGAATTTATATGCTCAGTAGGGTTTTATTTCATAGCTTATTTGCCGGTCAAGCATATAATTTTTGAAAAAATGGCATTATTATATGCTCAGTGAAGCCATTTTTCATTGCTTTTTGTCTGTTCAAGCATATAATTTTTCAAAAAATGGCATTATTATATGCTTAGAACAAGATTTTCCTCATAGAATTCTCCTATTTGAGCATATAATTTTTTTAAAATTTTCTAAATTATATGCTTGACTAATTCAGGCACCTCCTGCTGGCAGCCTTTACAGCTCAAAATATTTACAGTTATTCCCTTTAGCCTTCTCATCCTCCGCATCTAATCCGTAGTAAAGCATTTCATTATACTTCGCATTGGCAGCCTCACTGGCTTTCTTCTCCCGCCATCTATCTATATCACTGCAAATAGCAAGTGCCTCATCCACTATAAGCTCAGCTGTATTTGGCTTTACATTATAAAGATAAGCCATCATCCTTTGCATCGCCTTGGGACTGCCAAGCATCTTTGCAATTTGCACTCCAAGCTCATCAGGAAATCCCAGACTCCTTATAGCCTGCACTAATTCATCCCTGCTTCTAGCCCATTCTATTCTTGTATCCATAATTCTCCTTATTGAATCGGCTTCGCCGATAATGATTCCCTCATCTGAAAACCATACACCTGTCACAGGATAATAAATAAGCTAAATTATAATATATCCTTCAAAATTCCAAATGTTTCACGAACCATGTTGTTAGGTAGGAATTGATATTCTGTAAATGCTGCGATGCCCGTTATATCAGCATCAGTATATCTCTTAGCAAGAAGAATTCCTCTAAAAAGATGGAAGTTATTGGTTACGATACCAATCTTGGTGTTCTCATCATCTTCTATCATCACAAAAGCATTAGTAATGTTTTGCTTGGTATCAAGGGATTCTTTTTCTACAAGTACTCTATCTTCTGAAATCCCCTGTTCCATAAGATACGCTTTTCCACCTTCACCTTCGCTGATGAATTCATTTGCTCCCTGACCTCCAGTTACTATAACTATTGTATCAGGATTATTGTTAAGATATTCCACTGCAGCATCCAATCTATACTTATAAACAACACTTGGCCCCCAGTCTCTCATTTGAGCTCCAAGAACTATAATGTAGTCCGCTCCATCGTCTCCTTTTGAAAAGAACTGTGTGAGAATACATCCCTGGCAGATAATAAATACTGCTAGCCCTAAGGCTACAAGTCCTCTAAATATCTTTCTAATAATTGTAGGTACCTTTCCCCAGAGCTTCTTTTTCTCCATGAACCATAGGAATCCGAAGAAGATAGACACGAATATCCATATGATAAATGAGAAGGTTCCACTGCCTACAAGAAAAACAGTAATTGAATATATTAATGAAAGAACTGCTAGTGCAGCATATATAAATCTTTTAAGCACTTTATTTATCGCCTCTAAACTCTTAATTTCTTCTGTTTCCCATTCACATAAATCGCTCCATAACCTCTGTTGTGTGCATGGAAAGAATTCCAGCACCAAAGGCCTCCATGATTTCCGTATAACTGTCATCAATAAACATGATTTCATCCATATTTATGCCATCACGTTCAGCAATCATTTTCATGATAAGTACCTTCTTATGACGGCTCTCAGTGGATATCAAATCTCCATGATGCTCAAACACACCAGGGTAACATTCTCTCAAGCGATTATACTTTGAATTGTACTCAAAAGAATTACTGCATTCAGTGAGGCCATAGACCTTCACTCCCTGATTAAAATGCAAATTATCTATTAGGTTCTTTACTCCCCTAGGTGCTTGACACTTAATATACGCATTATTATTGATATTGAATCTAAGCCAGTCTTCAGGGCTCTCAAAACCAACAACACGCTTGCCTTCTTCATTGTACATTTTCAGGCATAACAATGTATTGTCCACATCACCAAAGAGAATCTTTATCTTTTTCAATTTTTCCTGCATAGCAACCCCTCCAAAAGTGCTAATTGTAATTAAAATCTAATTGTATTTTAGCCACAGTTTCCACAAGTATCAACTTGATTTTACCACACTTCCAGCGTGTTCGAGAAAAAAGCGAAAATTTGTTCGCATGTTCGATTGAATTTTTTAGTTTCAGGGTGTATAGTGATTATATAAAAACAGAACGTATTTTCGAATAGATTAGGAGTAATTTTGATGTACAACGGATTAAAAAGAGTTTTTGATAAAATCGATGTAATTTGCCAGATTAAGGCTGATGGTTCAGTCATCCCCCTGAAGTTTCGCCTACAGAATGAAGATGGCATTTACGAAACTTACACCATAAAATCCTACAAGCCTTTGCCTAAAAAAGGCTCCTACACCACACAAGATGGTCTCTTTATCAGCAATCAGACAGATGTCTTTGAATGCAGGGTCCACCTTATGGGGCTCGAGCGTAGCGTTAGGCTTTACTATGACAATAAGGTTAGCAATACCTGGAAGCTGGCGATATAATATACTGCCTACCTTTGGTATAGCAGCATTTATATCAAGTTCCACCATGGCATCTATTTTATAAGCATCTACATCTAACACCCCCAGCTCTTTCAGTGTCACAGACTTTCTTTTTATCCCGCCTATATTGCATATCAATACATGTGTAGGAAGATTTTTGTGAATCTTGGTTGTTATCGGGGCAACAGTAACTGTTGGCGCATATTTATTTCCCCCTCCGATTTTATTCCTATGAGCAGTTAATGCTCATTGTATGCCCATCAGCATCTACAGGCTGATTATCCTTGTAGTTATTGTAAATCTCTGCAATCTCTTCCTTAGAAAAATCTGGAAAGCAGGTGTACAGAGTCTCAAGCTCCATTCCTGTGCTTACAAAGTTTTCTACTGTTATTTGGTCTTTCTTATTCATAACTACTCCCAATTCTTCCACACATCAGGCTGATAACCTAATGTGGACTTCTTTCCATTTCTAACAACCGGTGTCTTGATTACCTGCTGAGTCTCAAGCAGTTTCTCCAGCTTATCCTCCTCAGCAATATACTTAATCAAAGCCAGCGCATCCTTATCCTTTGCATCCGGATTAATCATGGCATCTATTCCACCATTGGCATTAGCTACAGCTGTTAATTCGCCCTTGCTCATGCCTTTTTCCTTCATATCAATGAACTGATATTTAATGCCGCGTTCCTTGAAGAATCGCTCAGCTTTCTTTGTATCATTGCACTTCTTAGTGCCAAAGATTTGTATATTCATCTATATGTCCTCTCTAATTAACCTTCACTACTCTCTGCCCAAATTGAGCCAATGAAAGCTTTGCTATCTTAAAAAACTGCTTTCCAAATGGAATTCCTATGATTGTAATGCACCATAATGCTCCTGCAATCCACCACCCCAGAGCACTTAGTAAGCCACCACAGATTATCCATATCACATTTCCAATAAATCGCATTATCTATCCCCTCTAACAAATCATTTACTTTCGCCTGAATACTTAATAGCCAATGCCCTGTATTCTTCACTCAAATATGGACAGCAATCCTCTATAGACACCAATCGTGAACCTTTGGCCCTGTTACAAGCCTTGCACATAGGAATAAGGTTCCTGATGTCATCAGTTCCACCGTGATACTTTGGTATGAAGTGGTCTATGGTGCGCTTATCTGGCTCAACTGCCTTGCCACACTTTGCACAAACACCACCTGTCTTCATCCATATTTGATTCTTTAATGACTCCTTGCGTCTTCGTCTGTTCATGAATCTATTATAATAAAAGTGCTGCAAAGCACAAAGCCCTGCAGCAACGACGTCTTTTACATAGCCTGCCTTATCTGATCAATTAAAGTAATATCCGCAGGCAACCATTCTACAGAATCCAACTCATCTTTAGAAAGCCATTTTGCAGCCTCAGCTTCAAGCAACTTTAGTTCTCCTGACTCCACTTCACACCAGAAGCAATCCATAGAAAGATGAAATGTTGGGTAATCGTACTCAATTGTATCAATTAATTCTCCAACCTTAACAGTAGCTTCCAGCTCTTCTCTGATTTCTCTTACCACCGCTTCTTGAGGAGTCTCACCTGCTTCAATCTTTCCACCAGGAAACTCCCAGCCACCTTTAAAATCTCCGTATCCACGAGCCGTAGAAAAAATTTTAGTTTTGTTCTCAATAGAATCGCATATTACCGCTGCTACTACACGAACTGTTTTCATAAAAATTATCCTCCTAGTTTACAAGATATTCATATAAATCCTCTCTAACAGGATTCTTCAGCTTGAGCTTGAAATTCATTATTGGAAGTTCTTCTTCCTTATCATTTTTTATTGTGGTCTGTTGCCACATGATAGGAGAAACTTCTCCCATATAATAAAAATCAGATCCTTCATCATCACTTTTCTTTACAAACAAGAATATTTTTTCAGAGTTGTCTTTAGCATGTATTATCTGTTGTGTTTCCTTACTATCCATTGATACCTTGCTTCTTGTCATCCAGTTAAACATCTGCTCATTAATAAAAAAATCATGATACTGGGTCGATTTAGAAATAGTTTCTTGTTTATTATATGTTACGAATATTGGGCACGTACCATATTTATATCTGTAACCATAAACAGTAGAACTATCATCTGTCTTCCAGTTTAATATTCTGCAGACATCTTTTCTAGAGTACTTCTGATACAAAACAAGATTGTTTTCGTCAGCTTCTTTGTAATTATCTTTGTACTTAAGCAAACCAAATTCTATTGCCTCAGCCAACTGCTTTTTGAACTCTCCATTTGATAACGCTAATGCATAAATACTAGTCCTTTTAAAACGTTGTCTTTTTGCTTCATCGTCATCAATCCACTTTATAAGGCTATACTTTTTTCTTTCGGCCTGTGAATTAATCCAGTTCAAGCCAAGAACATTCAATGCTGACTCATAATCTTCTTCTCTAAATGTTCCACCAACATTCTCAAGCGTATTCTTAAAATGAATTGCATCACTACAAACATTAGAATCGCCTTGAAGCATAGATTTTAAGATTAATAACTCATGTGGTCTCTTTCCATTTACAAGAAGCTGCGAAACAAAAGACAGCATTGCCTCCTGCTCTGGTGAAAAAAATACTTTGTAATAAGGCTCTACTCTCTTCAGAAACGAATGATATGACTCCTTCGTATATTCGATAAACAACATAGGATCTATTTCGCCCTGTTCATAAAAATCGATAATCGAAGGAATTCTACCTAATCGATCTCTTAGCTCACCATACTTTTCTTTAAGCATAGCTAAGCGTAATGTTGATTTATCAATTGACTTAAAGATTCTTTGCTTTGATATCTCATCAAAATGAACCGTAGAAGCTCCTGGAATAATTCTTCCACCTTCCATTACGTATCTACGAATATTATCCTTGTTATATGTACGGTCACCTGATAAAGCTATAGGAATCATGAAATTGTTATTATAATTTCCTATGAAATCAATTATTACAACATATTCCTTTCCCTCTGCTTTTCTAAGCCCTCTTCCTAACTGTTGAATAAATACTATTGGAGACTGAGTTGGCCGTAACATTACAACCTGATTTACCTCAACAATATCTACACCTTCATTCAGAATTTCATATGAAAAAATGTAATCAAGTGGCTGCATGTTTTCTGTTGCATCAGCCTCGTCCATTGCAAGTCTTTCAAACGCTTCTTGTCTGGCATCTTCACTTGCATCACCATTTAATGCAATAGTTCTAAACTTTCTTCCTGTGTCAGGATTTATTATCTGATTAAACTTTGCAGACAAAGCTTCAGATTCTTTTATTCCACTACAGAATATTAACCCTTTTACTTTATTACCACAGTAACCATAATACTGTGTTTGTTCTAAAATATGCCTTACTCGTTCATCACTGGTGAGAACACTAAAATCTCTATGTGCATCTTCATCATCTCCAATAATAGAGATATCTCTAATTCCAAAATAATGAAAAGGACAAAGTAGATTCTCTTCCATAGCCTGCTGCAGTCTTATCTCATAAGCAATTTGATAATTGAATATTTCGTATATATTTCTTCCTTCGATATTATCATCACGCTTATCCGGAGTAGCAGTCATTCCAAGCCACAGTTCTGGAGTAAAATAATCTAGTATCTTTTTGTATGAATTAGCAGCTGCATGATGTGCTTCATCGAAAACAATACAATCAAATGCATCCTTTTCAAACTGTTGTAATGATTCATCTTTGCTCATAGTCTGAATCATTGCAAAGATATAATCCTTATCCTTATTCTCTTCCAATGAAGAACCTGCACCAATTATTCCGGTAGTGATTGTATTGCCGAAAACTCTCTCGTAAGATTTCTTAGTCTGTCTTGCCAACTGCCCTCTATGTACAAGAAATAGAACACGTTTAAATCTCAGTTCCCTCATTGCAAAAGCTGAGGCATATGTTTTTCCTGTTCCAGTCGCAGAAATAAGTAGAGCTCGATTTTCCCCACTATCTACTATCTTTTTAAGATTAGTTATAAAACCAACCTGCATACTATTTGGTTTTAATTTATAACTTTCAATTGAAGTAACTTCACTTGCTCTCGCAATCTCACGCTGTTCTTTTATTAATTTATATGTTTGAGTGTAATTCTCATAAAATGCATCAAAGCTCAGTGAATACTCAGAATTCCAAAGCTCATTAAATTCAGCAACAATTTCTCCCGCAACTTCGCCTTGCTCTGTTGAAACAATTTTGGTATTCCATTCTTTGTTACTGGTAAGGGCTAAACTCGTAATGTTTGAACTTCCAATTATGATTCTATATATCTCATCCTTCTTAAAGATATATCCTTTAGTGTGAAAACCTTCCTCAGCAGCATCTACATCATACATTCGAATCTCAATATTTCCATATTCATTTAGTTTTTGAAGTGCTTTAGGTTCACTGAAATTTAGATAATTAGTAGTTAGAATCTTTCCTGGAACATTTCTCTCTTCTAACTCTTTTAAAATTTGGAATAATGGAACTATGCCTGCCATTGTGATGAAAGCAACACTAATTTGAAAGCTATCACATGAAGCTAGTTCCTCTTCAATGGATGAAATAACTTTCTTACCCTCTTTATAATTGTTTGAGACAAACTGAGGTCTATAGGCAAGATTAGATACAACGTTTCCATCTATATATGCAGTTTCAAGTCCTTGTTTTAATTCATCAATGTTTGACATTAACCATTATCTCCATCAACTTTTTATTTATAACTGGTCGTACTTATCAGCTTTTCCCTTAGCCTTCTCCACTGGATACTTAGCCTCGTTTTGATCCATCTTCTTGTTAATAATCTCATCAGGATCAACCCCAAGCTTATCTGCCAAGTTCTGGCAATATACCATTACATCTGCAAGCTCTTCTTTAACATGTTCAACGTCGTACTTATCGTTATCCCACTGAAAGCATTCCAGAAGCTCTGCTGCTTCAATTACAATGGATTTTGCAAGATGAACTGGTGCATGAAACTGGTCCCAGTCTCTATCTTCTGTAAATTTTCTTATTCGTGCGATTGTTTTATCAGTCATTGACTTTCTCCCTACTTTGATGCATTAATTAATGCCTTTTGTAACTCTGGATCACAAGCGTATATATACATTCCATTAACACCACGCGTCATAAGAACTCTGACCTCATGTTGTAATAACATCTCTCCAAATTTTCTACTTGTACCATCTGAAAGAGTTCTGTTCTGTACGGCCAGCCTATTATGGCTTGCTGAAGGATCAAAAATAATCTTTCCATCACGATACTTTACAGATGGTCCAAGTATTATTCCTGCATAATTCAAATCAAACCCCTGAATCGTAAATGTTGATCCAACCTCGTCTATTGTCTGTGGTTGTTCTGCCCAAGCCAATCCTTTAATATCCCTTTTTTCTTTTTGCGTTAATTCCAATTCAAGTTCACGGTTCCATGGCTTATGCCACTCACCAACAAGTACTTCCCAATATTTCAAAAGATGGTTAACTGGCCTTTTTTTTGCACTGTACTCCCAATCATATGTAGCTATAACTCTTGAAAGAGATGAATTCTTATCTTTTGCTTTTTTTCTAATTTCGTTATCTAGTTTTTCTGGATCCTCAAATACTTTTATGGAATAACCAGATTCAGATACTGGTATGGTTTTTATCTCACAATTTTTTGTAAAAGAATCAATCCAATCCATGGTTTTTGGATCAGCTTGCATTCGAAGCTGTTGATGCAAAACAATATGGTTATCATTTTGTTTTGCAATATTACGATACTGATCAAGTATATGTGCTTCCCAGAATTGTTCAGTAGTAAGTATCTGATTTTCATCAAACATAACTACAGTGACCCTTGCTCTTTTAATAATATCCTGTAATTGATTCTTTCCTCTGTAAGATTGTTTTCCTCGAGTAAGAAGTAGGTGCGCCTCATCCACAAAAACAACATCAACAGGCTCCTCTTCAGAATGATTATTAATAAAAGTAGTTGGCTTACTTACGACCTTACCATATTTTTCTGTCAATCCAAGCTTATCAGCAATCTGTTCATATACTGTAATTTGTTCATCATGATTAACTAAAAGATGACATTTCAAATCTGTATTATTCTCTTCAGCTCTGCAATATAATTCGTAAAAAGTACTACTGTTTAAAACTGTTTTTCCGGTACCTGCTTCGCCATCAATAAAGATTAGCTGCTCTGTGTCTCCTACCTCCAAAGCTTTTGAGACCTTAGAAATAATAAAATCACGAGCATCCTCTTGCTCTTTTGTAAGCTTGTGTAAAGGTGATGCTTTATATATTGCGGAATCTTTGATAACACTTTCACTAGGGAAAAGTACCTTGTTCTCTTTCCTTAAATCTTTCCATATCTTAGAGAAAATCTCATCTAATTCTTCCATAGGGTAATAACTTGTTTGTGGATTATCTCTAAGATTATGTACCTTTCTAACTCGCTCAATACTCATCATGTAATGCATTAAGCGGTTTTCAATGTCAAGTGTCAGCGACTTATTAAAATGTTCGTGTCCTATAATAAATAACCTGGCATTTTTCTCCAAAAGCCTACTTTGCCACCTAGATTTATCAACTGCCGCATCGTAATGCTGACGTGTACGTTTAAAGATATCATTTGATTCGCCAACATACACTTCATAATCATCGGATTCATTCCAATTATGTATATACACTGTAGGAAAATTCTTAATTATCTCCTGGGTCTTTTCATCCTCACTTGGAAGTGTAACCTGCTCAAAATAATCAAGCGCATCACGAGTATCTTTTATTTGTCTAATAATAGGTTTCGCAACACTACTTTTCATAAATCTGTTCCTTCTAATTGGATATTTCTAAATTCAACCTACGACTATAGTAATCCATAGTCTTATACTCTATTACATCCTTCATCTGTTCAGCCAGAATAGGATTATCTTTTATCTCGTAAAGCTCATTGCAAAGCCCAATGCCTTTATCTACCTCGATAAAGAATCCCTTTCCCGAATTAACCAAGAAGTGAACTGGCATTGTGAAGATTTTCTTTAAATGAGCAGAATCCGTTATCTTTAAATAATCGGCATACGTTTTCTTCGGATCTAAATCTCTCCAGTTTGAACCGGTATTAAAGAATTTCTTCCATGAAGCTAACAACTGGTCCTCATGAACTTCCATAAGCACCTTACCATCGTTGTAAAAAGCCTTTAACACAGGCATCTTATATACCTTCGTCATTTGCTCATTCTCAAGATGCTTTATGAATTCTTTACCGATTCCACCGTAAAACTTTTCTTCCTCGAGTGTTAGTTCATTATGCTTATGCAAAAACTCCAGGTAATCCTTAAAAATGTTTTCCTTAGAGCGCCCCAGTAACAACTGATATACTTCATCGCTCATATATGTAAATAGTTCCAGACGAGATGGACGGTGGTTCAAATCTTCCTTAACTCTCAAAAACTCACTATAGATGAGTTCACTGAGCTTCATCTGCTTCTTGTCCATCTCCTCAAAAAGATCTATCAATCGTAAATCAAAATCTATCTGACAATCATCTGGTAGGTCTTCCGTTCTTTGAGAAGTAATAACACTTTTACTTGAAATGCTATCCTTCAGAAAGAAACGAACTCTTCCCGATTTTTCATAATTACCAATAAAGTCCAGCACATTCAAATATCGTTTACCATTTGCTTTTCTAAGACCACGACCTAGCTGCTGTAAGAAAACAATAGGTGATTCTGTTGGACGTAAGAACATAACCATGTCCAGATCAACAATATCCACGCCTTCATTAAACATATCTACCGAAAAGATGATTTCAATCTCACCCTTCTTGAGCTTCTCAATAGCAATTTCTCTATCTTCGGAGAACTCCCCGTCAGAATTGCTATAAACAGCAACTGCTTTTACACCTCTAGCATTAAATTCTTTTGCCATCTCCTCTGCATGAGCTCTAGAACAACAAAATCCTAGTGCACGAGTTGAACCGTATTTACGATAATTTTTGTAAATCAAATCGTGACGATGAACATTTCCTATGTAAGTCTCGTTCAATTCCTTCTCATCGTACTTGCCACTAACCACATGTAACTTGCTATAATCGGTATCATCGTAAATACCATAATAATGGAACGGAACCAATATTCCCTTGTTAATAGCTTCTCTTAAAGATATTTCATAAGGAACATTGTAGTCACATATTTCATAAATACTTCTGCCATCCATACGCTCTGGTGTAGCTGTTAACCCAAGCATAAACTCCGGCTCAAAGTAATTAACTATTCTCATGTATTGATCATTTACAGCATGATGAAACTCATCGATTACTACATACTGAAAATAATCCTTTGGGAAATATTCTTCGCTTAGATATTTCTATTGGCCTAATGTTGAAACTGATGCAAAAATAACTGACTTATCATTACACTTCTCTGAGCCATTAAAGAAACCATAATCATCAGAATTTCTAACATTACCAAAAGACCTGGCAGCCTGCTTTAGGATTTCTTCTCTGTGAGCAACAAACAATACTCTCTCATAATTCTTAGAATCAAAAGCTGCCAGATATGTTTTGCCTACTCCAGTTGCAGCTTGAACCAGTGCTTTCTTTGCTCCCTCGGCTCTTGAATTCTCAAGTGCGCAAATTGCCTCAATTTGAGCACCTCTAGGCTCAAAAATACTGGTTACATTTATCTTATTTTCATCTTTGTCATATCTATCTAAGTCTTTTGTTGCTGCAGGTCTATGCCAGGATTTTGAATATCTCTTAAGCTCAGCATCATCAACAACAATAGAATGATTCTTAAATAAATCTTCAAAAGTCTGATAAAACTTTTTGTAATTAATTGGATCTCTTGTGCTTGTAAATCTGTAGTTCCATTCTATACCAGATGTCAGAGCACTTCTCGAAATATTGGATGAGCCAATATATATTTCACTGAAAGAATCGTAGTGGAATATATATGCCTTCGGATGAAATGATCTGGATGAATCATTATAGAATCGTAAATCTACCCTATCTCCCAATTCATGCTTAATCAAATATAATGCTGAAGGCTGTGTAATGCCTAAATAATTACCTGTAAGAATACGAACCTTAGCCCCTGCTTCAATGGATGCTGCAAGGTCCTTCAATATCATCTTAACACCTGACTCCATGAGGAAAGACACAACAATATCGATGCTCTTAGCTTTATTCATACTATTGATTAGCTGATAATAAAGCTGGACACATTTGTCGTAATCCCCTGTCATAACGTCAGTTTCTTCATATTCAACTGGATATCCTAATTCTTCTTGCAGTTCTTTAGAATTAAGTTCAGCCATTTTTCTTCCCCTCTACCTGGTCTAACATCACTGGTAATCCAAGTCTCTTTTATTTCTAGTTCTGTAATGTCTTTTATAAACCCAGTGAAAGATTCTTCTGTAAAATCAGTAAAGAATCTTCCATTTCTATCCCCTTCAAAAACACCATATTTAAATGATGTGTAAATAACGCCTTCTGGTTTTAAAGCCTTTATCATTTTTAGAAGCACCGGCTTAAGATGCCTCTTATCCAGATGTAATATGGATGAGCATGCCCAGATGCCATCATACTTTTCTATCTCATCTAAGTCCTCAAAGAACTTATTTTTTACATCTATCCCTGTATATGCCGATGCTTTTTCACATAATTCCTTTGATCCATCCATAGCATCTACTTTATATCCTGCATCTAAAAAAACTTTTGTATCTCTCCCTGAACCACAACCAAAATCTAAGATACATCCACTAGCCGGAATATACTCTAAGAATTTCTGTCTAAGTTCACTTACATCAGCATTTATTGTCGTATCAAAAAACGCATTTACGTTAGTGTTGTAATAATCTATTGTATGGTCTTTTGCTGCCAAATTAGTCTCCTTTGTTAAGTCCTTTTTATCTTTAACAAATCATTATTAGTATACCATATTACAATACTAGAAACACAAAAAGCACAACTACATACTGCATATCACTACCTCAACTTCCTAAAACCTTCCATCCTTCACACAATCACTGAAATAAGGACATTTCAAACAGCATTGTCCACAGCTTCTCTTCTCAATTCGATTCTTTTTCTGTAGCCAAAATATCAGTCGCTCCATAAACATCATTTACCTCCTTTGAACTGTTGGATTCTCCTTGGCTGATTCTATGCTATCAATTCCAAGTGCGGTTTATCGGACAGCAAAAACACCTAATCAAACTGATTAGGTGCTCTTCCATATAATGTAATATAAACTTATTCTGTTATTCAGTTCCGTGCTTACGTAACCATTATTTTATGATAGACATCCAATCACGTCCATCATTTAATATTCTTAAAAACTGTAATTACTGCTTTATCTTCACTTCTGCCAATTTTGCCCATGCCTCTTCTTCTGAAAAAACTCTTCCATTTTCCATATCATCAATTGCTTCATCAAGCATTGAGAAAAGGTTATCCATATTCTTTTCCATATCCTTTGTTTCAAACGAAACATCATGCTGTATCATAATAAAACCCACTTTCTATATACATGCCATTTCTGTATATAAAAATTACCACAAAATAGCAATTTTAACAACGCAGAACCCTGATAAGACTTTTGAGATTCAGATTGCTGAGAAACTGCTTACTGATGACTGAATCAGAACAATGCTTTAAAAATATGCTGCAAGCTGAGGAATGCAAGCTATGACACCACTCGCAATCAAAATAATCCCTGTGCCCATAAAAGAAATCATAAATACTCTTGAACAGAGTTTGGAATCTTTTTCACTCATCTGATCCTTGAGTCCTCTGAAAATCATCCCAAGTGCCCAGCCCAGGTAAGTGGAGAAAAGTCCCCCTGCAATCAGCGCTACACCTTCTACACTGACTTTTATAAATGGATGATATGCATTCACCAGAAAAATAACAGCTATAGCCACCACGATTACTAATACAGGTGTCATCAGTCGAATTACTCGCATGCTGCTCTCAGCTTCTTTACGCTGCTTTTCATTTGCGCTTAGGATGTCATCATCCAGAATTCTTTGGTTATTTCCTGCAAAATTCAAAAGAAAAAATCCCCAGACACCGGCAACTATCAATACCGGGACAAAAAATGTAAGTTCAAACATGTTCTTCTCCTACTCCAAATTTATTGGGTCATTTATTGGGTCATCATGACCCAATAAAAATTTTCCACTTAATAGGTTCAAACCTGGCAAATCCTATACATCTTCTTCCCAGCCTTTACAAATATCTACCCATCCTTCAGCTCCAGATGCTTTCTCAAGCTCTGCTGGAGTAATCTTTACGGATGTATATTCGTTGCCTCCTGCAGGATGAACATATTCGAATCGCTTCATAGAAACATCCAGCCAGATTGGAATATCCTCAGGCACAGCAAAAGGACAAACTCCACCAGGCTGAAAGCCTGTAATCTCCTGCACCTGATCACGTGGAATCATATGAGGCTTGGTATGAAAATACGTTTTAAACTTAGAACTGTTTACCTTCCCATCGCCAGCCATAACAACCACAACAGGCTTTTCATCCACTACAAATGACAATGTCTTCGCAATCTCTGGCTCGCTACAACCAATCTGCTGAGCAGCATGCTCCACCGTATCAATAGTCTCTGTATGCTCTGTGAGCCTGTCCCCCAGAGACTTCTCATCTAGGAATGCTTTTACCTTCTCATTAATCATCGCTATACCTCCATGTTAAATTTAATTATAGCGAAGCAATGCTATTAGCAGGAAATAAAAGATTTCTATTGCTGGTTATAAATCTCATCTATAATCTATAAGCTACCTCTAAACAATATTCTCCATACTTACCTGTGGCATGCATCCTCTTCTCAGCCTTTACATTACTAAAAACAGTGTTCCTGCTCCAATGAGAACGCACCCAACAATAGACTTAGGTGTGACCTGCTCATGAAGGAATATGAATGCCAATACAAGTGTAATCACTACACTCAGCTTATCTATTGGAACAACCTTTGAAGCTTCTCCCATCTGCAGTGCTTTATAATAACAAAGCCACGATGCGCCAGTAGCAAGCCCCGATAAAATCAAAAATATCCAGCTCTTTGTGCTTATCTCACTAAGTCCCCTTTGAGCATTCGTCAGGAAAACCATCCCCCATGCCATTATCAGAACCACCGCTGTTCGTATAGCCGTTGCAAGATTAGAATTGACACCTTCAATGCCAACCTTCGCTAAGATTGATGTCAATGCTGCAAATACTGATGACAATATCGCAAATAAAAGCCACATACCATCGCCTCCCCATAGATAAACTAATCTTCCTTAAAAATCTTATTATCCTTATCAAAGAATACCCAGTCGCCTTCGTTGATATCCTTGGCCAGCAGCTCTGCGTCTGCCACTTCCATATCAATCTCCTGTCCTGTCTCGTCACGTAATTGGAGCAACACCTGAAACTGGTATCCCTCTGGTCTCTCCTCGCAGCCATAATCTGCTTCTTGGATTCTTTTAACAATGTACTTCAAGCTAATTTCCTTCTTTCTAACTTATTTTCCCCTCTCCTATATCCTTACTTCAACCTTTACAGGCGACTTTACTAACCTAGAAAACTCTTCTCCAGCATTCTTAGCAGTTCCAGTTATCAGACCATAATGAACAGGAATAGCCACTTCTGGTGCAATTGTATTGATTAGTTCAGCTGCCTTCTTTGCATCCATAGTATAAGTTCCGCCAACTGGCACTAGGGCAATATCGCACTTTACAGCTTTAGCCTCTTTAGTAGCATCAGTATCTCCTGCTACGTAAATACGTTTTCCATCTACAGAAATGATGTAGCCAACCCAACCAGCACTCTTTGGATGAAATGGTTTTAAAATATTATACGCAGCAACAGTTTCAAACTGTAATCCTTCTACTTCATAGCTTGCACCAGGATTAACATATTCAATCTTGCCCACCACTGCTGCAACTTCCGCTGCCTTGCTTTTCATTTTTTCAGGAACAACTAACACTGTATTCTTATTAGCGACCTTTTCAATGGCTTCTGGCGAGAAGTGATCATAATGGTCATGGGTAACTAATATAAATGCAGCATCACGTGGTGTTTCATCCATCTCAAATGGATCTACATAAACCGCCCTGTCTCCAACATCAATGCAAATACTGTTGTGCTTAAATACTTTAATCTTTTCTGTCATTAGTGCCCCCTTACTTATGTTTTGTATAAGGGTATTGTACTTCTTTTCAAAAAAGAAAGCACCAACCAAAGTTGATGCTTCCGAAAATTCATATTAATGCAAATTTGCACAGAATAGATTGGTTTCTTGTCAAGTTATGTGTTTTTGGTACGGATTTGCACTACCATAAGTCATTATTATCCCTTCCTTCTCTTATAGTTAATGCATTGGTGCTACCAATTTTCCAGTGAGGCTATATCGCGCAAGGTAAAATCCAAAAATTATTCAAAAAATAAGGACCTACAGATTTTTAATCTGTAAGTCCTACTCTTTGTCATGTTATTTAATTATATCCAAAAACTCTCTTGGTGTTAGAATAAAAGGCTCTATAGGAAAATGCTTTTTATTTCCTGTAACCAAATACGAATTATCATCTCTCTTTTCCATCTCAGATATATGCTTAGTATCCATATTTTTCCAGCTCCAATGATTTCTTGTCTTATATCTTATAGAAAGATTTCGAAAAACTCCGATTGTCTATGCTCTTTAGCCTATATTCCAATAACAAACCACTAATCCCAAGCAAACAGCACATAAATTCAGTATAATTAACATCAAATTAGTTATCTTTTTCAAAATCCATTCCTCCCAAAATCATTTTTATCTACTATATCTTATTTCTGTATATAAAAATAGCCCTATAGCAGCATAATTTTTCATACTGCTATAAGGCCGATTTTTAGCTATTTTCCAAGCCCATAAGTCCCACTTATCAAACAAGTGCATCTTTCCTTACATAATAAGTGCCCCTACCACTTCCTCGACGTTCAAGTACTTCCTCATTAACAAGTGCTGTTAACGAATTTTCCACGGATGCACGTCCTAACTTTGGGCACATTTCCATTATTTCACTCTTGGTAAACTTACCTATTTTTTTATAAACGGCAGCTCTTACCTGTTCAATGGCTGGTTCCTTTATATCGATAATTTCAATTCGCTCCTCAAAATCTTTATAAGCAGCAATAATGGTCTTTAGTATATACTTTATGAATGGAGTCGGATCATCTTCTCCTTCATGCCAACCCTTCTGACTCATGTTGAGCGAGTCATAATATAAATCTTTTAATTCAGCTATCTTTTTTTCCAAAGAAACATATCTACCAACAACATAGCCAGCTCTATAAAGTAACAGTGTCGTTAACAATCTACTCATTCGACCATTGCCGTCATTAAAAGGATGCACACATAAAAAATCGTGAATAAATATAGGTATTAATAATAATGTGTCTACTTCTTCGGTAGCTGACAATCTATTAAACTCCTCACATATTCTATCAATAGCAATAGGTGTCTCTAACGAACTAAGCGGCTCAAATATTACATACTCAACACCATTTTTATCTCTAGCAACTATATGATTATCACTGTTTTTAAAATGTCCGCCTATACTTCTATTTGTAAAACGATAAAGATTCTGATGCAGCTGGAGAATATAATTTGCAGAAATTGGAATATACTCATAACTTTCATGAATCATATCCAATACATAGCGATAGCCAGCAATCTCCTCTTCATCACGATTCTTTGGAGTAGTTTTTGACTGCATCAATTGATTCAATCTTGCGTTTGAAGTAAAAATGCCCTCAATAGCATTTGAACTCTCAGTACTTTGAACTTTGGCAACTTCGACTAGCTTATCTAAAACAGCTGGTTTTTGAGTCAAATATAACTCCTGCTTTCCTCTGTATTCATGGATACCCGAGACCAGACCTAATATTTCACTATCCCATTTGTAATCTTTATACTTACTGTAATTAAATTCTCGCATAATCTTTCTCCTTATCGCCTAAATTATATCACATTTTAGGCGATAATCAATGTGTTAGGCAATTTATCACCTAATACCAACTCGATTTGCTTATACTACGCTCGCGTCAGCGAGTGGTCTGTGGAGCTCGGGCAGACCTGGGCCTGGAAGGCCCTGCTAGGGATGGTCCCCTTACTTTTGTCCTTTACTTTTTTTCTAAAGCGCTACCTCTGAATAATCCTCTCCATGTAGTCTTTATTTCGTTCCAGCATAGAGGAAATACCATCTTCTGACAATACACCTCGTTTTAAATCTTGAGGCAACAAGCCCTGTTCGTCAGCTGTGAAATCATCTATCCATTGTTTACTGGTATAGTAATTTTCAAGCTTTTGGATTTTTGCTTGAATATCATTAAGTCTATTAAGGTTTTTGTCTAATGTATCCAATATCTCATTAGCCTCATCAAGAATCGCTTCCATCTCAGATATATGCTTAGCCACATTCTCTTGATTACTAACGTATTTACGAACTATCTCCAGCCCACCCATAGGAACGCAGAACTTCTCATCCCTCGGTGGCTGACAAGCCTGATACACTTCCTCCAGGTCAAACCATTCCACGCTATCCAGTTCTTCCTTCTGGATAGTAAGTTTATCAATGTCTACATCTTCATCATACACATATACAAATGCAATCTCATTGTCCCTGAACATCTTGCCGTGAAATTCCTTCTCATACTGAATAGGAAATGTTCCTGCAAAATTCAAATCATCTGCATCAGCCTGAATACCAAGCTCTTCAGAAAGCTCCCTAATTGCAGATTCCAACGGCTCATCACCCGCCTGGATATGACCAGCTGATGAAGTATCATATCTGCCTGGAAAAGAGTCCTTGTTTAAAGCTCTCTTCTGCAAAAGTACCTCTGTTTTGTCTCCATTGTCACGAACCACCCATATATGAGCAGTTCTGTGTCTAACACCTTCAGCGTGAGCCTGCGATCTAGTCACTGTCTCTCCTGTAGGTTGTCCCTTTTCATCTACGATGTCAAAAATCTCTTCTGTCATTATGCACTTATTCCCTTTTTCAAAAAAATTCTCCCATCACTAACTAAGCTTTATCGCATTAATCACTGGCTCTTCATAAGGATGAACCTCCTATATGACCTGCATCCACTTCACGCAATGCCTGGCGTAGTTCCTGCAGTGATTCTTTTGGTATGAATGTTTCAATTTTGTACATGCTATTTTACCTCTCCTCTTAAACATCCTCCACATCCAACACCTTAATCCCATTCTTAATCAGCAGCTCTGCAAACACTCCATGGCCATCAATGAGCTTTCCGGTAAAACTTCCATCATAAATTTGCTTCACGCCGCAGGAAGGACTTCTTGATTGAAGAATCACCAAATCCACTTTCTCATCAAGTGCTTTCTTCAAACTAATCTGAGCTCCTGTTCTGAATTCCTTATCTTTGTTTTCACCATTTTTATTAGTAACAACTCCATTCACAATCTCACAAGGTATTCTGGGAGTAGGCAAGCCTCCTGCTACCTCAGGACAAACCGGAACAACCTCATGCCCTTTTATGTACTCAGCAACCTTCTCGCTGTAGTTGTTGCCACCATTGTATTTGCAATTCTGCCCTAGCAGGCAAGCACTAACCATGATTTTCATTCTGGTTGCCTCCTCTAATTGATGTCACTTCTTCATTTGCTTTCAATTATGACAGTTTTATCTTTATTTTTCTATAAATAAAAGGACCTCGATTGCTCGAAGTCCTCTTATCCATATATCTTTATACCATCCTTTAATATTTCATTTAGCAATTCAGGATTATTTACCAACTGGTCCATATCCAATAAATCCACTTTTTTATGTAATGCCGTAGAAACCTTTTCTACCAATCCATAAAACTTCAAACCCTTAACAGTAGATGAAATTAACAAATCCACATCACTATCTTCTTTGGCAATCCCTTTTGAATATGAGCCAAACAGAAAACAATATGAGATATCATAATCCTTGAAAATATCTGAGCATTTTTTCTTAATATCATCAATGCTCAAAATACCATGCGTTTCATCAATTACGTTAAGCTTCCCCAATGTATCAATCATATAAGAATACTTAATCGAATTAACTTTATCTGGATCATTCTCATAGGATTTATAAGAACGAACAGACACCTTAAGGTACTCTGCAGCCTGACTTTGCGTATATCCAATTGCTCTTCTAATATCTTTTAAAGACTCAGCCATAGTTACGCCTCCTGAAATGATTATATATATCCCATTTGCACTTTTGTAAATTACAAAGTGCAATTATTGCACCTTGTTTCAATAGTATCGTGTATATTTTGCACCTTCATTATCAATAAGTGCAACTATTGTAACTATCTAAAATTTCTTTTAAATTATGGCAAGAAAAGTAGAGAACAATCTCTACTTTTCTACTCCCACTTCTTCCACATATCTGGCTGATAACCAACTGTAGACTGCCTACCATTTCTTACCACTGGAGTCTTAATAATCTGCTGTGACTCAAGCAGCTTCTCCAGCTTATCCTCATCTGCAATGTACTGAAACAATGCTACTGCATCTTTGTCCTTCGCATCAGGATTTACAAGATTAGCAATCCCACCATTTGCTACTGCAACTGATGTGAGTTCCCCCTTGCTCATGCCCTTTTCTTTCATATCGATAAACTGATACTTAATACCACGCTCTTTAAAGAAACGCTCTGCTTTCTTAGTATTGTTGCACTTCTTAGTACCAAAAATTTGTATGTTCATAAATTCTCCTATCACTCCAAATCCAAAAACTTCATCAACTCTCTGGCTTCCTCATAATCCTGGCTGTAGAAATTCACATGATTGATATCTGTGCTTCTATTGGTAAATGCTGGATAAAGGAATCCCGCCTCAGGTGAATGTGGTACCTGCTCCTCATCCACTGGCGAAATCGCCATGATCAGATACTTATAAACCTCTTCGGATTCATCCTGATAAGACTTATCGCTGCCCTTAATTGGCACATCATAAGCCCCATAGTAAACATAAATCGCATAAGGTCTTCCCTTAGGATATTTCTCCGTTATCAGCTCATACAAATTCAGCATCAGCGCATCATTCTTCAATTCGCATTCACGAATTGCATAAATCATCTGCCAGATAGAGCCTGGCCCCAGCCCTGGAATCTTATACTGAATCAATTCCTCATTTGGCTTGGCAAACGGTATCGCCTTTGCGATATCAAGACATCTATTCTTTTCCGCTCCCTTCAGACTCAGGAAGCTTGTATTAAATGTGCCGTCTATATAGCCTTCCTCATCTATATACGCACCTGCAATTCTAACTAGGTTGCTGCGAGCTGATGTAAATCTGCGTGTGAGCTCCAGCATGTCGTCTCTGTTAATCTGTCCCATGTTTGTGTCCTTTGTGTTTTGTATAAGGGTATTGTACTTCTTTTCAAAAAAGAAAGCACCAACCAAAGTTGATGCTTTCGAAAGTTCATATTGATGCAAATTTGCACAGAATAGATTGGTTTCTTGTCAAGTTATGTGTTTTTGGTGCGGATTTGCACTACCATAGGTCAATATCTTCGTACTCGCCAGATTCATAATTAAAAGCCCACTTTGACATAATTACTCCTCCTCATAGTTATCCAAAACATACTTCAACATTTCAAAGGCAGCTTCTTTCTTAGCTGACTTTTTTGATGAGGATTCTATAGTATAGCTAACATCAAATTCTTCTATACTACATGAAACTTGCCAAACAGGATTTCCATTTTCATCATGACGTTCTTCTGCAACATACTTTGGTAACGAAAAATAATCTCTTCTCGCCAAAATTTCTAATTGATTGATTGCCATTTCTAATGTTGGCTCATCAATCTCGTCTTTTATAGTAAAGAACAAATCATTTTCTTCTAAGTACAAATAAGCAGTTTTACAAGCATACTTTCTAGCTTCGTTCTTTGATCTACCGAATCCGACAAAAGTTGGAAGATCATCTCTAATTTTGACATAACATCTCTTTGTGATTGGGCCTGAACCGTCTTTTTCTAGAGTATCTATTTCACTCCAACTTTGATACACGGTATTCTCCTCCTGCATATACCATGTATACCTATAACTTCCATCGTTATACTTAAACCAAGGAACCTCACAAAACGATTCATCCCACTGATATATCAATGTGACGTAATCAATCTCTTCTCCTGAATTAAGGATAGAATCAGGATTTAGCATGACTTCAACCGCCTCTTGAATCTTTTCAAAATCCCAATTACTATCAATCGCTATGGCACCAATTATAGCCTCAAATAAATCTTCTTTTACTGACTTTTCCTGGGAACGATTCGACAGTTCATCGCCTTTACCCATAACTAAGTAATCAGCTAACGCAAGTTCATCTATTCGACGTGCCAACGTATCTTTCTGAACTAGACGCTGCTTTAACTGTGTCAATTCACCCTCGTCTAATTCACAGGAAAACTCATCTTCATACTTCTGACCTAACCACTTCATTTGATTAAGTGATTCTTTACTTGGAGCATTACCATATTTGTTCACAAGATATCGAACAACGCCTATATCCAGCGCTTTATCCCCAATAAATTCTAGTACTTCGTTGTTTTCTCCACCATTTTCTTCAGTGTAAGAACGTCTAGTAAACGCCTGCTTTAGCAGATTCTTATTGTTAAAATCATAGTTTCCAATCTGCTGACCTACTAGTTTTTCAAATAAATCCTTCTCTTCCATAAAATAAAAAATCCTTTCTGCATAAAAGCTGAAAGGGGCATAATAATCTAACACAAAATAGACTACTCGTGAGATAGTAATCGTCTGCATCAGACATGGATTTTAAATTTTCTCTCTATTTCCTTTGATCTTACTAATACATACTTTCATATGCATTAATAAATCCCTATAAATAGAACGTATAGAACGCATTTCAAATTTAAAAAGCATCACGCCCCGATATTTAGTTACAAGCAAATTATACGTAAGAGTAACATATATTGCAACTGTCATCACTAAGTAACTAATACCTATCACATATAACTCAACAAAAAAGTGCCACCTCTTTTACAGATAGACTTATTTAATCCAAAGTCGGTCTTCTACACATAACCTGAAAATAAGGCTGCAGGCATTACCTGCAGCCACAAAATAACAATTACAGTTTATTCCTTATTAATTTACCCCACACTCCTCCAACATTATATTCAGAAGTTTGTGAAAGCCTATTACATCTTTTTGATATTTCAAAATCTTTTGTTCCTAACTTTATATTTCATTTATGACTATCTTATTTTTTATAGACCATTGATTTCTGAAATGCGTTCCTTGAAATGGATATGCTCTTTTGTTTTTCTATGATTTGGCTTAAGGTAGTTATCTAACATTTTTACTTTTTCTTCTATTTCCTCAAGACAATCTAAACAGAATTTTTCTGCCAATCCAGCATCACATCCAACTTTAATCAAATCTTCCTTAGTGATATCTTTTCCCTTACCATTTACAGATGTAGTATGCTCTCCCCAATATGTGTCACTGTATGTAATGTCATAAGCAGGAGCCAGCTTCCATCCATTTAATTCCGAATGTGTGAATGAGAAATTTTTTGTATGATCGTCTCTGTTATGAGCAGCTATATTAAAGCACATAATGCGATACAGTTGCTCCTTGTCATAAATTGCATCTTTTGTCAGCGCTTTAGTCAATTTAAAGAATGTCTCATAATCGCATGATGGTGCGCGAAAATCAGCTTCTAATAGCGCAGCAAATGTAATTGTAAATATCTTTTCACCATCTCTTCTGTCAAAACGCTCAGTTTTAAAATATCCTTCGCATACAGTTGATGGAATCAATTCGGTTTCTGTCATAGATATACCGCAACCCTTTGCACACAGTGAATAATCAAATTCTCTTTTCCCACTTATTTCTGGATCACTCTTTGATGGAAACTTTATTATCCAGTCCCTATTGTTTTCAGAAATAAGAATTTTGGGCCTGGTTCCACCGCTAGACCCGCCCATTTTAAAAAGTATATCCAGTTGATTTGATTCTTTAGATGAAAGGATATTTTCACATTCTTTAGCAATAGTATCAAAATCTAGTCCTATACCCTTGAAATCGAAATCGGATTCTTTGGACGGCAGGTATTCAAGTGCTCCCATACCATTCCTCCCTACATAAGCAAGCCTTTCTAGTGTAGATATTCCACTTCTTGTTATTCCCAGTGTTTCTAAATGTCTATCTAATAATAATTGGCCCCAGCTATCAGGCAAGCTGTCTGCAAATACCCCAAACAATCCACCAAAACGCTCTAATGAACGTTCATTAGGCACAAATACATCATTTCGCAATGGCAACGAGAACGGACTTATAGAGAATCCATTTTTCTGCCATTCTGATGAGTATTGAAATGCAATTCTTTTATCTGGAGTTTCTGCAAGTGTTCCTACTTTCATCCCATGATAGTAAACATCCAGCGTTTTATTTACTCGCATTTATAACCTCCTCAATACTGGTATACACAGGTTCTGTAAAAAGTGAATTCAACTCTTGAATGACCCCCAACTCCATTGCTAGTTTTATAAAAGATTCAAGTGAAATCTGCCCTGTTTTTTCGAACTTTCGAAGTGTAGCGTAGCTAACATTACTTCTTCCGGCCAACTCCTTTTGTGTGATTTTCTTTCTTTTACGGATACTTTTTAGCCTGCTTGCTAATCTCATAGCAACATCTGTTGGTGTATCCCATAAATAATTTATATTAACATCCATATTTTACCTCCCGTAATTGCTACTATTATATCACTTTTACTTATATTTTCCAATGTTTTGCTATTATAGTAGCATTTTTTGAGGTTTGTTTAGATTAGGATTATTTTTCATAGAGGAACTTCTCTGGAAGCTCTACTTTGAAATCATTTGCTAAGTGTCTAAACTGATCTGGTGTAATTGTCTGAAGCTTGTTAGGTGTAATAGAAAGAACCTTTACAAGAATCTCTGCAGCCTTTTCTACAGTGTGCATAAGACCAAATGTAAGATCAAAATCTTCACCTGAAGCGAACATACCATGATGAGCCCAAATAGCTACATCATATTGTTCCATAAGCTTAGAGGTTGCAACTGCAATATCCTTTCCACCTGGAACCATCCAATCAACAACGCCAATACCTGAAGGGAATACTACAGGACACTCTGTAGCCATCTCCCAAAGCTCTCTTGTAAATACTTCGTCCTTAAGAGGAAGTACAAATGTAAGAGCGATTGTATTTGTAGTGTGAGCGTGGTAAACAACTCTGTACTTACCATTTGTAACACGCTTCTTTACTTCAAGATTCATAAGGTGTGAAGGAAGCTCTGATGTTGGTCTTCCACCATTTACGAAGCCCCACTGAATCTGATACTTTGTACCAGTCTCATCTACCTTGATGATACCGATAGAATCCTCTGGATCAATGATAACGTTGCGGAAATACTTTCCACTACCTGTTACCATGAAGTACTCATTTGCAAGACCTGGAACCTCTGTGCCGATTTCCTTCCACTGGCCATCTTCTGAAAGGAATTCCTTAACAGCTGCAACATCCTCATCCTTCATTCTATATGAGAGGTTACCGCCGTTACGCTCATGCCAGCCCTGCTCCCATCCATCATTTGCCATTCTAATAAAACCTTCAACAAACTTTACTTCTGTTATCTTCATTTCTATATCTCCTTATCTTGTGATGATTTCCACTGGTACATCAAAAATCTTTGCTACCTTTTCAATTACATCGATGTGACGACCGATTGCCGCTGCAAAGTGATGCGTAGGACCTGCTTCGCTCCACTTTGTTACGAACTCAGCTGGTGAAATTGCGAATTCTGTGCGCATCATTGTGTCACCATTCTGAAGAATCTTTCCTGGTACATTTACACCCTCAGCACATACAAACTTGAAGTGGCCTTCACCATCCTGAGTAATTGCAAGATATGTAATATCTCCTTCTGGTGGATAGAACTGTGTAAGGTATCCACCACCTGTCTTGCCGTGGAATACATCTACAATCTTCATAGTAGGCTTCTTAGCCTGAGAGAAATCTGCATCACCAGAACCGCTGTGTCCTATGAGAGTTACTCCATCATTGAAATCGATTGTGTACATTTCTGAAAGCTGGCCAGAACCTGCGATTGTCTTAAGGATGCTCATTGCCATGGCAACCTTGATATCGCCTTCAACAGCACAAGCTGTACCTTGCTTTATTAACATTGAAAATGCTGGGATAAGAAGACTATCAACAACTCCAGCCTGCCCCTTTGCATAGCCATCATAGTGAGATGCTACAAAGCCAAGCTTTTCATCCTTAACCCACTGCTCGAAAGCAACAACGTACTTAGCCATCTCATGAAGCTTCTCTTCATCAACACCGCCAACGATTTCAAAAGTATCTAAGATATCCTCAGCCTTAGCCTTGATAACAGCCTCATCTGTAATATCATCTGCAATAGCCCAAATCTTTTCCCAGTCGAACTGCTTTGTATATACGTGCATTCTTCTGTAAAGATTTGATTCATCGATGTAGAGGTCCATCATACCAGGATATGGACGACCAATCTGAGCAAGATTTGTCTCTCTAAATCTTCTACGACACTGTGCTGCACGGCACCACTGATCAATTTCCTTTGCAGCAGCTGCATCGCCGCCTTCTACTACACCTGTGATAACAGCTGAGCGCTTTCCGTAACGATTTAAGTCTGCTACCATCTCACCAACAGCACCACATGCATATGCTTCACCAAGCCACTCTGCTGTGCCTGCTGTATCGTAATCAAGAGCCTTAAGCTTCTGAAGATTTACAAGTACAACTGGTACATCTAAATCCTTTACTGCTGGAAGCATGTTGTAAGATGTAGCATAGGTAAGAAGCTGCATGAATACTAAATCAACATCTGCTGCCCTGAACAAATCTCCTGCAGCCTGTGACTGCTCCTTTGTGGTAACTACACCACCATCAATGATTTCAACTGTGTCAGGGATTGACGCTTTGAAATCCTCAAACTGTTTATTAAA
This sequence comes from Pseudobutyrivibrio sp. UC1225, assembly GCF_900115215.1. Lineage (NCBI taxonomy): Bacteria > Bacillati > Bacillota > Clostridia > Lachnospirales > Lachnospiraceae > Pseudobutyrivibrio > Pseudobutyrivibrio sp. UC1225. The sequence continues at coordinate 134,813 of NZ_FOVQ01000006.1, forward strand.
CTCTGGAACTAAGCTTGGGAACTGTGGAAGGTATGCTCCAAGTGCAATAGAAAAAACTCCCACCTTAGCTTTTGTATTTACTAACATCTTTCTCCTCCTTTTGGATTAAAAACCTCTATATCAAATGACTTATGTACAGTCTCGCGAGCTGCCGACAAGTCTGCCAACGCACCGTCTTCTATCATCTGAACCATTGCATTTCCGATGGCTGTTGCTTCTGATGGGCCTGCAAGGACTGTAAGTCCTGTGGCATCGGCTGTAAGCTGATTTAAATATCTGTTTTTACAACCACCACCGATGATATGAAGCACCTTGTACTGTTTGCCTGTATTTGCGCTAATCTCTTTTATTGTATTTCCGTAGCAAGCAGCCAAACTCTTGTAAATAACAGCTGCCATCTCTCCTGAAGTGCTAGGAACTTGCTGTCTTGACTCAGCACAGGCTTTTTTTATCTCCTCTGTCATATTCTTAGGAGAAAGGAATCTCTCATCATTAGCATTAACCAGTGATGGGAAGCTGTTTGCTCTTGCTGCCAACTCTGCATATTCCGCAAAACTAAGAGCATCATTTGCTTCATGGCGAACCTGCTGAATCATCCAAAGACCCATGATATTTTTCAAATATCTGTATCTATAATCGTAACCACCCTCATTTGTGAAGTTACTCTTTCTGTCGCAATCGCGGGTGAGGGCTTCTGTATTTTCCACACCCATTAGTGACCAGGTGCCAGAGCTGATGTAAAGCCCCTCGTTGCCTAAATGAGGCATTGCCATTACAGCAGAAGCTGTATCATGGCTTGCACACTGAAGCACCTTTAAATCAAAGCCTACTTCCTCTTTGATTTCATCTCTTAGATTACCCACTTCATTACCAGGAAGCTTAAGCTCTAAGAAGATTTCTCTAGGAAGACCAAGCATTTCTATTAACTGATAATCCCACTGCTTGGTGTGAGGATTAACAAGACCTGTTGTTGTCGCGTTGGTATACTCTGATGCTCTAACACCTGTAAGAAGGAAATTTAGATAATCCGGAATCATAAGCAAAGTCTTTGCTTCTTTTAACACCTCTGGTCTTTGAAGCTTATCTGCTGTCAATTGATATATTGTGTTGAAAATTGCTTTTTGAATTCCAACTCGCTTATACAATTCTTCTTCAGAAATGATTTTATAAACTTCCTCATCCATTCCATCAGTTCTGTGATCACGATAACCGTATGTATCACCAAGAACCTGTCCCTCTTCATCTAGGAGCACGTAATCAACGCCCCAAGTATCAATGGACATTGAACATGGAATCTTACCAAGTCTTTTGCATTCCTTCATGCCATTTTTGATTTCGTTAAAAAGCTTTTTTGTATCCCAAAGAAGCTTTCCCCCTACATTTGTCATGGCATTTTCGAAACGGTAGATTTCTTCCATCTGAATATTACCGTCTTCAATTGTAAATAGCATATGACGGCCACTTGAGGCCCCAATGTCTACTGCCAAATAATAGTTACTCATAGTTTCACCTCGTTTATGATATGAGTATATATCCTGATAAGCTGACTTTTAAGGTCGTAAAATAATCAAAAATAGGACTTTATTTGCAGCTAAATTCATTCTATAATTTACCTATGGAAAAGAGTTTATTACAGCAGCTATCACAGCTGACAGAGGAAGAACAAGAAATTTTAAAGGGCGGTGTCATTGACAAAAATAGGTACTCCAGCGGCAACAGTTTTGTCATCGACAGCGAGAAGCTATTAAAAAAAGGACGTCTCATAGAAATACGTCCTCATACTCGTTTTGTGCACTTTCCAAAGCACACCCATAACTATGTTGAATTCGTTTATATGGTTTCAGGGGAAACTCATCATATTTTAAATGGAACTGATGAAATCACACTAAAAGCCGGTGAACTTTTATTCTTGAACCAAAATGCTACTCAGGAAATTCTTCCAGCATCAGAGGGTGATGTTGCAATTAACTTTATCCTGCTTCCTGAGTTTTTTGATGAAGCATTACAAATGATTCCAGAAGGAGACTTACTTAGAGACTTTTTGATTTCCACACTGTCTCCAGAATCATCCTTCCTTACTTATCTGCACTTTCCTACTGCAGATATTCTTCCTGTGCAAAATCTTATGGAAAATATGATTTTCACTATGCTAAAACAGGATTCAGAAACAATTATCAATAATATAAATAAGACCACAATGGGTCTACTATTACAGACCCTTTCAGTATATGTTTCTTTGGTCAACCAAGGCACACCATCTCAGTATGAACAAAACCTTTTACTTACTGTTTTGAAATATATTGATGCTCACTATAAGCATGGCACCCTTGAAGCAATTGCTGAACAAACAAAGCAGCCTACCTATTACATAAGTAGACTGCTTAAAAAGCACACTGGTAAAAATTTTAAAGAACAATTGATGACACGTCGTCTTCAACAGGCGGCCTATCTTCTCAGCCACACCACTCTTACCATTGAAGATATTTATACCTACATTGGGTACGATAACAGTAGTTACTTCTACCGCAAATTCAAGGAAGCCTATGGCATGTCTCCTAGAGATTATAGATTAGCCAACTAAGGTATCAATCATTCTAAGTACTCTAGTTGCGTTAATCTGAAGCTGCTCTCTTGAAAGTGAGCCATCCTCAAGAGCGGCCTTCATCCTATTGAAGTCTCCCTTGCAGCCTGGCATAAATGAATGCTTATGGCATAATTATTTTTCCCATAAATAGAACCCCAGCACTTGCTCAATGTCATTAAGTTAACATTGCGGTGGAGGCTATGCCAACTTTTGAAATGAGCAGTTAAAAAGGAGCCTCCAACTTGGAGACTCCTTACGTCACTATTCCCTATGAAGCTGCCTGAGCAGAATCCTCATCCTCAGCATCAGCAACCTGATTCTTTGCTGCAATAACCTCAACAACTACTTGATCAGCGTTTGTGGTTACATTAACTTTCTTATTCTTTGAAATAGCAAGATCTGCAACCGTTACAGTATCACCAAGTCTCAGTGAGCTACAGTCTATTTCAATCTTCTCAACTACATCTTCGGCCTTTGCTTTGTAAGCCACCTCTGATACTAGCTGCTCTAAAACACCTTCTGTAACAGCTTCCTTGTTTTCAAGAACAACCTCTGCTGTTGCATGGATAACCTCGCCTTTAACAAGCTCCTGGAAATCCATCTCTACAATCTGATGCTTGGCTGCATCATAATGTAGCTCCTTAAGTAACACATTGTACTTCTTTCCTTCCAAATCAAGGGTCATTTGAGTGTGTCCACTCTTTCTTAAGCTTTCAGCCTCTTTAACCTCGAACTGGAGTGGGATTGATTGTTCGATATCCTTACCGAACAGGTTACCTGTAACGTAGCCTTCTCTTCTCAACCTCTTTGCTTTCTTTTCCATGTCACGTCTTTGTACTCTGTAAGTATCCATTTGTCTCTTCCTCCTAAAATACAAATATTTGAGCAGGGAAATTTGCGGAATGTCGATATTCAATTGGCGTTTCGTATTTTCTCGTGTTCGACTATGTTATAGTCCTCTTCTTTAAAATAGTCAAGTCTAATATTCGAGTATTTACGGATGGCATCTACCACATGGATTATAGCCATAATTAATCAGTTCTTCCCTTAATCCATGGTATGACTGCTTATTTTTATCTTTGATATCAGCGACTGATTTGCAATCTACCTTAAATCTTTAGCTTACAAAAAATCATATTGGTTCTTGTATTAAGACTAATAACACGATTAGTCACTCTTTAATTGCTTCTTAAATAGCCCTTAAACAGCGAATTTACGCTATTTAAAGACTACTTAGTCAAACAGGGGACGAGAGAATCGAACTATATATCTCCATCTCCTAGATTGTGTTAATTGTTGATTTTATGGGCTTTACAAGATTTTTCTGAAAACTGTAAATCAGTGACTTCAGTGACTTTTGTAATTTAAATGCCTTTCAAAGCCGCTCGAACCTGTTCTCTCTTGTTTGCCCTGCTCTTATTTGAATAATAGTAAATCTTTCTTGTGGTAGAAATATCTTTGTGTCCCATCTGCTCTGCCACAATACTGTCATCTACATTATTATCAATAAGAGTTGTTCCATATGTTTTTCTAATTTTGTGAGTAGATCTTGGTGGAATACCTACTTTCTCACACACTCTGGTCAATCTATGATTGAATGTACCAGAACGGATTCGCTTACCTTCGTTCTCGAAAAGAAATGTTCCTTGTGGATTAAGCTCCTTTATGGCTCTTAATGTATTTTGAGCCTCTGCAGGTAAAAAAATTTCTCTGTAGCCAGCTTCAGTTTTTGGTACTTCAGCAACTTCCAACCTCCACTTGCCATCGTCATCTCTGTACTTTACCTCAGTTCGCCTTATCAGAATACTATCCTCAGTAGTATCCTCAAATCTTAAGGCTGCTATCTCACCTATTCTGGCTCCTGTTTCAAACTGTAGCTTTAATCCCAGGTTCCATATATCTTGATTGTACTTCAAATAGGTAAGAATACATTCCACTTCATCTTCATTGAAGACCTCTTTATCTCTATCTTTGTACTTTCTTTCAAATATACTGTTGGAAAGCATTAAGTCACCGAAAAAATTCGTGATACTTAAATCAGTATATCCGGCCCTTTTGCCATATCTGAAAATACCTTTTAATAGAGTAACAAGCCCTGAATATGATTTTCTTGTAAGCTTGTTATTATAGATGGTTCTTTTAATAAAGTGTTCTAAGTCTTCCTCTGTGATGTAGCAGAATTCTTTCTTGGTAATACTTAAATCCTTCGAAAAAAATCTTTTGTAATCATTTACATATCGATCATAGGATTGACGCCTTATTTCTCCATACTGGATTTTTTCATTTATCCACTGTTCAAAAACATCATTGATACGAACTATATTGACCACATGTTTATAATGCTTTGCCAGATAACTAATCAATTCTCTTTGGGTCTTGCGCCGTCGTATCTTAACATTCCCCTCCTCATCTCTTATGTGAGTACACCATAGACCTTTTTCATTTTTCCATATCGCATAGCTGTGGTATTTTTCAACAATCTCGTTGTTTTTCATTTCTTCCACAGCTAATTCAATGGCATCCATATCAATAATACCTGTGGAAGCAGCATATGACAATAATACGTCTCGCCTCATCTGCGATACCTGCCCCTATGGTTTTTATGGAAAGTAAGATCTAACTGTATCTCCAGGCAACGTCTTACTTTTGTATTCATGGTGCGATTATCAATCCTACCCATATACGTTAACAATCTATTCTTGTCTACAGTGGTAATCTGCTCACATAGTATTACAGACTTTCTTTTTATCCCCCCTATATTACATATCAATACATGTGTCGGAAGATTTTTGTGAATCTTGGTTGTTATAGGGGCAACAGTGACTGTTGGCGCATATTTATTCCCTTTATCATTTTGTAGTATCACCACTGGTCTAACACCAATTTGTTCTGAACCAAATCTATCATCTAAATCAGCTAAATAAACATCTCCTCTTTTTATCCGCATCAGTGATTATCCTCCCTTCCTTCTCTTATAGTTAATGCATTCATCAGGCGGCTGCAGCACAGCTCCATAGGCTCTACCCTCCCCGCGGTTCTCGCCAGGCCGCTCCCATTTTGATAATTGTGGCTAAGCGGAAGTATCATTATCCCTGTACCCATCATGGCCAGATTGGTGCTACCAATTTTCCAGTGAGGCTATATCGCGCAAGGCGAACCTATGAGGCTCCGGTATACAGGAACGTACCTGATGAATGCTATTAAGTTGTCAATGTGCAAATGTCCGACAAAAATGTCTTTCACTTATATGCACTGGGAAAGAGTTTTTGTTACCCCTATTTTGAAAAATTTTTTATTTTTTCTAGAGTAGACGTAACAGACTTAAATACATTCTTATAACTAACACCTTCTCTTTCAGCTATTTCTCGCAATGTAAGACCCTCAAAAAATAAAGTCTGATTCTTCTTTGTTGAACTGCTGTAAGCGAATCTATCGCTTCCTTTAATCTTCCTATCTCTTCACTATAAACTGCATCCTCTTCAGTCATTAGGCTAGAATAAAATGAAAATACACTTTCACTAATGCCTTCCTGATATCCAGTATAAATACTATTTCGAGTCACACACATATCATGCTTATGCTCATTCCTATGAAACTCCTAAATATGATTGTAAATCTGAAAGTGAGCCCTCGTAGGCTCAGTTTCAGATTAGCATTTATAGATTGGGATGTTCAAAAATTCTAAAGTCGTGGATATATCCATACATAAGTCTCCCGCCCATGCATCTCCACCCACCGAACTAGAAGAAAGAGGCACACAAAAAAGACGAAGCAAAACAGAATATCTCTTTCTAGATACTATTTTGCCCCGCCTTTCAACACTCTTTGATGTTCATAGCCGTTCCACAAACTCTTGCTAGCTGCCTGCACTCATTCTGCTATCTTAACAACTAACTCATATATTATTCCTTATGAGAAGGTAAGCAAAAATGAATCGGATTCTACAGCTGATGAAGTGCCCTTAAGATTCCTCAGAAATGAGAATTAGTTACACTCTCTTATGTAATTATAAAAAATGTAAAAAGAGGAAAGGTACCTAAGTATGCCGATAAAAGAAATATTCAGGTATTTATACAAAAATGCACTGTTAAGCTCATTTTAGAAGCACTTACCTAAGTACCTATTGAATCTTCATATTTCAATATAAACTTTTCCAACATGTCAATATTTTTTTTATATTCACTGCCATCTATCGTAATTAGGTTTAGAGAACGTATCATCATAATATCTTGATACAATTCTGCATAATCAGGGAATTCTTTTATCGTCTTTCCAATCTCATCTAATTCTAGTTTGAGCATTTTGTTTATCGAATCAATAGTTTCCGGTATGGAATACTTTGAGGTAACAAATAATGCCTCATTTATCTGAACCAATTGACTAGCTATATAGATAACACTTGCTATGGCTCCATTTTCCATATATGCAGGTGGCACAATAGTGTTTTGCCTATCTGCGCCGATTACATATTTATGTAACTGTTCAACATCTTTTGCCAACGTAAAACTATTAATTGGAATATTAATAAATAGAAAATCTTTGTATTTATCATCAGAAATAGCAAAACATATTTTTCTAATTCTATTGAATAAATATCCTCTTTCTGCAGAAATAGTACCACAATTGCCTACTAATTTTTGCACTTCATAGTATATTTTTTCTATTAATATATCGCTCTCACTCATATTAACATGAAGAACAATAGTTTCTTCTATAAACTCTATTTCTTGGACTTCTGTATAATCACCTATCTCTTTCTTCAAATAATCATCAATGGATTGCTTATTCTTCTTAAAAGATTCGTATGCGTCATATACAATATTATTTTCATGACGATAACCATTCAAGTAAATCCACTTTGTCAGAGCAACAATTTTTTCGAGGACAATTAGTTCTTTTTCCTCATTAACCTCACAATCATAAGCAGCAAAAAAGCTTTTATTTGCCTCCAAAAACTGATAGTACAATTCGTACGACGAAACTATATTAAAAAATTGAAGTCTACAATACTCTTTAGGATCCTTATTATTTGCAAGTCCCTCCATCATACTGTATAACCCATTTATATAATTATTAACACCACTGAAAAACTTATTACAAGCATCTCCAATCCACAGTCTATCGCTATCGGCTTTTCCTAGTGTTTCGCTTTGTTCATTTTCATCTGCACTCTCTTTCAGGCTACTGACTTTCAGATTATCTGCATCATTACTAATTCCAAATTTATCTCTAGCACACTTAGGAATACTAAAATCTCTACCTTTATTTAGCTCCGCTTGTATTTGGTTGATTTGCTTTGGATCAAAGGTTCCTTTTCGGTAGAATTTTCCCAATTGACGTAACAATTCTTCAAACAAATCTATAATCTTATTTCGATAGGAATTGATATTATCAAAAACATCTTTCCAATCATCGAGAGAATTCTCATACTCCTGCATTCTATGGCATATACCATTCAATTCTGTAATCCACTTATCAGGCAAATTTTCTTTAGGAATGTGTTTTTCAGTGTCTGGAATATTAATATCTAAAATTTTAGTCCCTAAAAGAGTTACATTATACCTTTCCAATTGAGGATACAAACATGAAAGCATATTAATTGCATACATACATTTTTCATTGTATCCAAAATCCTTTATAGCTCTATTTGCTTTAGATTCAGGATAATAATTTGGAACTACCTCTGCAAAGATTTCATTATCTTTTATATATAGAGAAACAATATTAGCATCACTTAATAATGTCTTTTCATATTTATTCTTTATTTCGTCGGCCTTTGAGTATAATCCTTGAGATATAAGTCCTTTTACAAGTCCTAATAATCCCATATAATCCTTTGGTTCCTTGACATCAATTTCCGAACTGATACTAATTGATACACCTAGTTTATTTGCCCAAAATAAAATGTAACCTAAGCTACGAGTATTTACGGTCTTCTTTTCTACAAATTCAATGATAGAATTTGCGATATTTTCTAAAAATCTTTTTGGATATTCATACTCTAGGAATCTCGTTGTTTGCCTATTAATCAATGAGTTAACTTCATCAATTATCCCAGGTCTTTTTTTATCATAAATTTTAAGTAAGTCGCTCGTTGTTTGCCGAGTATCGAAAAATCCAGTAATATCGCATAAGGCAATCATCACATAATTATTTGTAAAAATACGATTTCCTTCTTCAATTACCTTTTTATTTACCGACAAGTAATCTGTTATAGAAAGCCACAGCAGACCTCTAAGAATATCCTCAACAACAGATATGTCCTCAAATGATATATTAGAAAACTCGTCAACAACCTCTTCACTTACTTTATTTTTACTGAAGTATTCCAATAACAAATATATTGTACTATTATCGATAACAGACAAAGTCAAAAGCAATGCTTGCAAATAATTAAAACCAAATTTTCCCTCTAAACACTTTATTATCAAATGAGCCCTAACAGAGTGAAGACACTTTATTCTTTCTCCATTGTCTGAGATTTTTACAAAAAACTCTTTTTCAAATTGCTGAAGTAACTTGCTAGCATTTTTTAACTTAATTTTTTCAAACAGCACATCTAGTTTTATAGATAAGTCATACTGACCAGCAATTGCGATAACCGCTAATACATTAAACCACTCTCTTTCATCAATTTCACTGCCAATCCGTGTTATTTGATTATTTATTTTCGCTTCTAATGTCATTGAATGATTAATCAAATAAATAAACTCTAGCAATGGTCCTCCATTACCAAATGTTTTCCAAAGATTGTCAAATGAAATAAAAGTATTCTGTTCGTATTGAGAATAGATTTCTCTTGCCTCGTCTTCATATAGTTCCAGCGATATTTCTTCATAGCTGACACTTCCACGACTAATATTACTTGAATTATAATCATCTTCACGTATAGTAACTAATAAACGAGCATCCGGGAGATGCATGGAAATAGCATTTAAGATTATTCCCCAAAATGTATCACCAGGCTGAACATCATAATACAGTACATATTCTCTATCCTCTAATTCTCTTTTGAGGAAATTAAGTATTGCCCATATCGAATTTTCATTAGTCAGCTTCTGAATACATATAATCTGCTCCTCAGCATACCGTTCTAGCAAGTATCGATATGCTAAACTAGTTTTTCCTTGACCTGAAGCACCTCTTATTAAGACGATATTCGATTTTTCAAAGTTAATTTCAACTTGTTCTATCCACTTATTCCTTATTACATCTAGTCTTTTTCTAATATGCTCAGGTCTAGCACTAATTCCTTCTCGATATTCATTTTGAAGTTTTTCTAGCGAAACCTTCTTGGATCCCAAAACATCTATTGTTACTAAATGGCTCATGTACAAATCAGAGTTTTTAACAATATCTGATATAACATCATTCTGTACTAATACATCTTCATCTACGCCAAGTTTAACTAAAAGTGAAATAATAACATCAACCGATGCGCCACACACAGCATTGTAAGATACACTCTTATTCAAAACATTTGTTTCAATACCGCATAATTTTACATTTTTTCCATTTATCTGATAAACACCACTACCAGAATAGCCATCCACCGTTTCTTTTTCGCAGATATCAATTGAGCCGAGCTTCTCATTAAGAGTCACAAACAGTTTGCCTGGAAGAATATCATTAACTTTCCCTTCTAGCATATATGAATGAGTATCCTTGGAATCTTGCAGAACATGAGGAAATCCGTACATCTTAACCCTTTGTTCTATAAACGGATAAACCAATCTCAATTCCGAAAATATAAATTGAGATTCTATTATTAACGCTGCCAAATCATTCTCTATATCAAATGAGCTTTTTATTACTTTAAAATCAATTTTCTTCTCATGTCCTTTGTCAATTATATTTATAAATAAATCTTCGCTTGAAAAAGACTCCTCATTGATAATATGATACGCAGTTAAGACGATTATCTTATCATTAGTTCTAAACGCAACTCCAGAACCGTAATTATCACAATATGTAATTTTAACCCCATAATTCATTAAAGGATTATAATGATTCTCCACTTACATCAATCTCCATGTTTCCTATATTTTTAAACTGCATACCGTATTTTTGATATTCGTCACTAGTGAATATCTCAGTATATGGTTCATAATTACAATAAAAAGTTACCGGTTCCAATGCATTTTCTACTATACGCGCCAGGCATTCCTTCGTAGGCAATCCCTTCCAATTAGTCGAAATCAAATAATTCCTGCAATCCAAAATTCTAATCAATGAACCGCTAGTGCTATGAGAACTTCCATGATGTGAGACCTTGACAAAATCTACATGTAAGGGGGTATTCTCGCAATATCCTCTTCTTCTCAATTCGCGCTCAACTTCAGATGATTTTGCATCACCCAAACATAAAATACTATGATTATTATCTGAGACCAAAACGGCAACGCTACTCGCATTAGCCTTAGTTACTGAAGATTCATCAAAAGTTCTCTTTAATAAATCCTCTACAGAATACCCATAATCATTTTTTCTTGCAGCTGTTTTCAAGTCAGCGACTTCATCTTCTATAACTTGATACTCATCAGAAGACAAAAATTCATCCAGGCACTCTTCGCTTGGTGATATTACTTCCAAACACCATTGATCAGCCTGTTTCTTCATCCCTGAAATAATCGGTGCCACTAGTGGTATATTCTTAATCTTTAAATACTCATAAAGTTCTTTTCCTTGCTTACACGAAGTAAGGCACGAATTATCCTCGACATATAATCGCTTCTTCTCATTCGACACAGATCTTTCTATTTTCTCTCCGTAGTTAAACCACATCTCGGATAAATATTCATCATTAATTTTCTCATCCTTAATAAGTGATAAAAAGCCGCTAATATGATCATTATCCATATGCGTCAAAATAGCTAAGTCAACCGGTCCATTCTTGTCTTTCCAATCACAAACATCATTTTTCAAAATGTATCTGCATTCTTTTCCCATTCCTCCATCGATAATTACCATCCCCGGAGTACAACCATCAAATTTGATTTCAAGACAATCACCAGCTAGTGCTGGTAACATTTTTAACTTCACTTACAATATCCACCTCTTTTTATAGCCCATACTGCTTCAAAATATTAATATCTTTATTGATATCCTTAGGTTTTATTGTTGAAAGTACCTTTTTCTCAACCTCAGGAGTCCAATAAATTTTAAGTTTCTTTTGTGCCCTTGTTATAGCAGTATAAAAAATGTTGTGAGTTATTAATTCATCAACCTCATCTGTAATAACAATCTTTACTGAACTATATTCCAAGCCTTGAGCTTTATGAATTGAAACTGCATATGCAACCTGAAATGGAATAACATCACATGCTGAATTGTCATCATCCTCATCTGTACTCTTTAACTTATTAACATAGAATCTGATTACAGAGTTTTCTGCATCAGGATATTCATCATCAACAAGCATAAAATCAGCTCCGAAAGCGTCCATACCGTCGATGACTTTCTCAAGTTCTACATCAAAAACAATTCTTTCCTGCGGTTCATCTTCATCAACTATTTCAATACTTCTTATTTTCCCCTTCATATTATTGTATACTCCGGTTCCAAACCGCTCATTCTCATTAAAAAGAATAGGATCTCCAACCTTAAAACGTTGAATTCCCCATTCAATTGGCGCATTCGGATTACTCTCTTGTAAGAATCTATTGATGTTATTTATGCCATAAAGGCCATCATAGTTTAAACAAAGAATAATCTCATCATCTTCAGCAGCATCGAAAATTGACGCATCTAACGTTACGGAGTAATCTTTACGGATAATAGCCTCTAGAATCCTATCATCCATTGCTCGTACTCTTTCCCATAAAGTTAATAATCCCGTATCGTTTGTTCTATAAGGTTTGGTTAATTCAAATACTGCAGTTTCTGGTATAAACGCCTTGGCCACACTAAACCAATTGCCAAATCTTATAGAAGAAATCTGATATGTATCCCCGACCAAAATAAGTATTTTGAATTGAGTCTTTTGCAATACTTGCCACATATCTTTGTTGCTAACTGTACTGCACTCATCAATAATCAAAACATCATATTCCGTTCTTATATTTGACCTTTTAACAAATTTGGCTATTGTCATGTACTCACTATCAGCAGCTGTTACTTTTCTTTTTAGATTATCGACAGCCGGATTTGTTTGTGCCAAAAACAATTTTGAATTAGCTGCAAAATAATGAGAAAGATGGTTTATTAAAGTTGATTTTCCCGTTCCGGCAGAACCATAAATAAGTGCTACACATGATTGATCAAACATGTGTAACATAGCTTCTTTCTTCTCGTCACAATCCACTCCATTATTAGGATCTTGTAACCAGACAGCCATCTTGTTTGAATAATTCTGTATCCCTGAAATAGTAAAAGCTTTCAAATGAGAAATAATGTTTACCGTATCATTCTTGTATCCATTAATGAAAATCTGGCCTTTTTCAATAACCAACTTTCCTGATTCAAAATGACCTGGCCATAATTTGTCATTATATGTATCTACCAACTGCGGAATGTTTTCAAATCCATCCAATTCCTTCAATGAAGTAAATAATTTCCCTTCTATCTCCGTCTTGTTATGAACAAACCTAGCCAACAACTCATGCTGATGATTCTTCACCGGTATGCATTTATAAATATCCGACAAGCGAGATGTATGTCGCATCGGAAAACTGATAAAAGGCATTTTATCAAAAGGAATACATCCATTCTGCAGATACAGATTCGAAAGATAATTATTACTTGAGCCACCTCTTTGATCTTTTATAAACACATTATTCATGTGCAGCAAAATGTATCTAAGAATATTAGCACCCGGCCTATCTCTTTTGATTATTTCTCGGCTCTTATCTAACGCATCCATAAAAGGAAATGCTCTAGCTGACTCAAGAATCGTATTTTTTGCCGCTCTATACTTTTGATCTGAAAAACATACAAGCTCAACCAAATTAAACCCAGTGTATGTTAAAAAGCTTAAGAGATTTAGTTTTTCACTTTTTCCTGCATCCTTATGCTGACCAGATACAACAGAGATAAAATTCTTAAACTCACAATCACGAATAGAAACCGACCAATTTGTGACAATTAAAACCGGCATTGTCATTCCAAGTATTTCGATATTATCTTCAACACAAGTGAGTCTTACGGCATAATCATCCGAAATATCATATTCCGAAAAAGCAATAATTCTGTTTGACTTATTTACATAATCATTTGCTGGCGTAAATGTTATTTCGTAGTATATCTCTCCCTCGACAAAGAAAGGCTTCTTTTTCAACATATAGTAACGTTCCGATTTACCATATCTGACACCATTATATGTTTTTATCTTTACAGCAATCTTTTCATAATACTCTTGAAGTGTTTCATCTAAATCAATTGGAAAATCTTCGAGATTAGCAAGTATTTCCAAAGAATACTTATCATGAAGAAACTTCCTTAGTTTTAACAAATACTCATAGTATTTGAGCATTAATCGCTCTGAGTTTTCCTCATCCATAGTATAATGAGATGCAACAATCTGAAGAAAATCATGAAAGCGTCTTATATCCTTGTACTTACCCTGAGCTTCTACATATTCTATAGCCTTGCAAATGTTGTCATAATCATCAGGAATATCATTGCCTCTAGCATAGATTTTAAGCATAATATGCTCTACAAAATTCCTTAGCTGCGCTAAAATGTCTTGAGAAACCATACCTCGTGTTTCACCATTTGCTTCAGCTATATGCCTGCATATATTTCTGTTAATAACCAATATCTGCTTATCGATATTTGAAGTCCCCACTATTAATCCCCCTTAATATCCAATAACCGCTATCCGCTCTATAAGTCGACAGCCTTTATCTACTCCACTACCAAAATAAAACCTACACCAACTAACCTCCCCCTTTATCTCACGCGTTTAAATTCCCCTTTAACCTTATTTCCGTCGTAAACAAGTACAGCTTCTGATCTGCTAACTTCTGTAACTGTATAATCATTGTTAGATATTTCTTCCCCTGCATCTGTCAACCACACCAATTCTAAATTTTTCTTTGTAAGGTATTTATCAAGCAAATCCTTTCTCACTGCAATTGTATTATCACCCTGAGTAAGGCTCAAATCAATCGCTGCCACTTCACCTATATCATCACACAACAGTCCATCATACTCATACATCTTCAAATTATGAAACTTCACAAAATCACTACATGGTACTTTTACTCCAATACTCTCTTCCATACTCCCATCATACCCAACTTCCCAGAGGATTTCTGACGAGGCATGACATATCTGACCTATATCAGCAAATCCATGAATATCAGACGTATCCACATACTCAATGCCAATCACTTCGGAACTACTAGCTCCCCTCGGAAATTCTCTTATAAATACTTCATAGCAAGGAGCATGCCAGGTAATGTCAGTTCTAATTATGCTCTCGCCTTCTTGCAAACAATTCTCAAAATACTTTCTTTGCTCACAGCTCATAAAGAAGGCGTAATACCATTTCCATTGTATCAAATGATTTTCACTGCCACTATCAATTTGCGTAAATGTCTTCAAGCAAACCCATTCCTCGTTTTTGTCATCTTTCAATATCAGTATCGAAGGTAATCCATTTAATTCTGGTAATTTCATTTGCCTTAGCTTGAGCGCATTTAAAGTTGGTTCAAAATCCCTAACACCAATCTGCCACGGTCCATCGTATTCCATAGGCTCATCATCCCAATAAGTTTTCATCTGATAGTGGTCAGTCAGCCTTGCCAAGACATTATACATTGTTATCCATTGATACTTCTTGCCGATTCGTTCTGTTTTAATAGTTTCATGACGATTGTGATACTCAAGATTTCCATCAAATTCTTCAAAGAGTTCAGCAGAAAATCCTATATCATTGATGATGTAATGCATAGAATAATTAAACACCATCCTATCATCTACTCCCTTAAAGCGATGAATTGCTCTCTGATACACATATCTGCCAAAATCCCCATAAAATCCCATACCATCAAAACACATAGAATGATATAGCCTAGCGATACATTTACCTTCTGAATCTTTGCGTATCCAGTCAATCTGTTGTATAGGCATCGAATTATAAGGTGGTCTGATTTTCCTACAATCAATTCGACCAATGTAATCTTTATTCTCCTCCAAGAACAGCTCGATAATCTGACGTGCGTAATCTCTAAGCAATATATCAGGATATACCATTTCACAATTGAAAATAGTTTCATATATATACTCAGCTAATTCCTTATATCCTTCCCTGTCAGTAGCTTTATAGCAAACTCCATACACAATTCCATAAAGTCTTGAGATAACATATGGATCATCTACCGATTCAAATTTCATCAGTATCCATTGGCATAGGGAAAAATTGTCTTTTAAAATTTCAACCAACGCTTTTGAAGTGTAATCTCTAAGACGCCTATTTGAAGAAGTCAAAATCCAACCGAATAATAATAGCAACAATTTTAACTGTCTTTCATCATCTAGCGCTAAAGCTTCACCTCGGTTATACATAAGCACTAACTGGCCTAATTTGTTATTTTCCGAGATTTCCATCCCATTAATATAGATTGTCCAAATACTATCGCGCTTTGACAAATTATATCCTAACAATAGCTTGTGTAAAAACAATGCATTTAGCGGATTTCCAACCTTTATGCTATTACCGATTAACATTTCAAACAAATCACTAATGTAGCATTTATATCTCTTAAGTAGATTAACTACAGTTTTAGCATCAACAGTCTTATCCTCTCTCCATTGAAGAGATTTCACATACTTACTAAAGACTTGCACCCGCGAATTTTCATCACTAATCAAATCAATGATATCTATACATTCCTCTCCATATTTCTTTGCATATAATGCACATATATATACAAATCCATCGATATTCTGCGGGTTAGAAATTTTGCCATCCATTACCCCAAGGAAATTGTCTACTAAATATGGTTTTAATTCGTTTTTCCCTGTTTTGTTGAAAATGTATTCTGCGGGATAGTAATCATTCATTTGATCATACGAAAAGAAGTATATATCCTCCCCATGCCATGTCTGTGCACTATGCAGAAATCGCTCCCGTTGTAGGGCACTGATAAAAATCGCAGGTGTCACTCCATACGCTTTCCAATAATTAAATTCTAACAATTCACTTTTAGTTAAGCTGCGTACCCCTGTAGATACAATTTTTGAAGCGTACTCGATAACAAAAGGTGATAGCACATCATCACTTTCTCCAAAACCTTTTTCTACAAATTCCTTACAGGAACCAATGAGCTTTTGATTTGTTTGCCGAATCAATCTTTTGTACAAGACAGGTAAACTAGCATTTCCGTCTTGGTATGTTTTGCAGTACAATGTTAAAAACAACGGATTCGTCAATTCATATGAAAAATAATCTGTTGGGGAAAATGGAATATTGTAGTACTTTAAAAAATCCTGCACCGCCTCAAGACCGTTTTCAATAAAACCTCTATGATAAACTACAGGAATATCTTCTACGTCAATTCTTTTTATAATTGAAGTCGGAAGCAATTCTTTCTCGTACTCTGGCCTATAGCTGATTACTAGTTTAACCCAGTTTGTTTGTTCTATTATCTTAATAACATTTGATATCCCAGATTGCCAAAGTTTTCTATGCCATGTTTCATTAAGCGCATCAATAAAAACAGGAACAACACAACTATTCTTCTCCCCAATTACTTCCAATAAATCAATTAATTCAGAAAATGAATAGTCCAAATTCAAGTTGGCCATTATCTGACTGTTAATGGGATCATTAGTATAAAATAGCCCCGCTAGAACTAGCAAAGCCTCTCTGTTTTGTGATAATAACTCAGCTGTCTTGTTTGCCAGTAGTTGAGACTTTCCCATTCCTGCCTCACCCATCAATATCAAAATCTGTTTTTCAAATAGCTCTTTTTCTATATCATTAACGGTCAGAAAACTAGGCAACGCTATTAACGCTTGAATTTTCTGAGTATCGCGTTGTTGTTCTTCTAACAACTTTAATTCATCTTCTAGTCTTGACGTAAATTGCGATAAGTTCTCTTTAACTATCTGTTCCCAATCATAAGATTCTTCAATTGTCTCATTATCTATGTCACGAAGATTTTTCACTTCATCAATTAACGCAGATAAATATGCTTCATGACCATAGGTATTGCATTTCAAATCTTTGATGTGCTCCAATAAATCAGTTTTCTTATTATTTATACAACATATTCCTGCGCTGTCTTTAACGAAAAGAGATATATACTTCTCATACGCTGTTGCAACATTAAATTCATGATTAAACCTTTCACCAAGAATTTCATACTGTAACTCAGCTTGATTACGAAACCATTCTAAATTAAGATGATGATTTCCAAAGTAATATCTACCCAAGTCTGGATTCTTGCGAACCAAATCTAAAATAGCACTATCAGTAATGATGACCATTTCTATGTTGCCATTCGTCAAAAGTCTCTTTGTCTCTATTAATGTTTTAGCTGAATTATTTAAAGATTTATTACAGAACAGATATACACAATCAATCTTTCCCGCATAATACTTCACAATCTCTTTTGCAGACTTTAAGATTTGATCATACTTTGTGCTCCCCTCAAAATACTTAGCCTGAAATCCAACATACCTATCCGTTTTCCCGTCATAAACTGGTTCAGTTTCCAGTCCTGGATTGTTAGGATTAGAATTTAGATATGTCTTTTTTAGATTCTCTGATAGAAATTCTCTTTGAAAGAGCTGACGACATAAATCCTCAAACTTAAACTTTACTCCCCTACTGTCCTGATTATAATATTCAAAACTAACCCAGTTTATCTGATTCATTCCTTAACCCCCAAAGATAATTCGTATTTGTTTTTCATACTTAGTAAGACTATCTATGCAATTACATTTCCTTTAGTCCAAAACAAACAGTCCTGTTACCTCTAAAAGCATTTTCCTATAAAGTTCTTAACTATTTGATAATTATTCACTTCAAATACTGTTCACATATATCCACAATTATCAACAAAATCCATCGGAGTCACATACTAGAGCTTTAATCTGTCGTATCTTCTACCGTAGAATAAATACAAAACACTTCTATTAGAACCTATATGCAGTTGTTATATTTCAATTGTACAACAGTAAGAGATAGACTTTCACATATCGGTGTATCTGCATACTATATAAATATCGTTTACATCGAAAATATCATCTATCATTAGTTGCCTTTCATGACAGATATGACTTGCGATAATACAAAAGTAACAATTCCATTCGAAAATGTTAGTTTAGCTCCATGCATTTCAGGAATTACATCAAGTAAAACAAAATATTGTTTCTGTGACAGTAGTTTTCCATCATGACATAGTTGAGGCAGTTCACATCCTTGCTTACTAAGTCGAACTGTCCAATTATAAAAGATTTATGGTCAGATGCCATGTTGGCAACACCAATCATCATCGCTAAGACCACTTTTTCTTGCCTCCATGACCAAAAGAAAATGTTCACTAACAGGGTTTTTGATTTTCTCTTTGATAGGTATTTCATAATATAATTGGATTGAAATAAAATCAACTCGTTCAATCCTATTAATGATTATAAAAAATGAAAGAATACCTATTAAATCCTCCGGATTATTAGGTGCTTATGTAATAATTTTGTAATGGCGTCAGACCACAATGTTCCTTTGTTCATTTATAACAATATTGTGATAGTTTCAACACCAGTAACAAACATCGTATATTTTATTGATACATACCTCTTCCAACAATACAATCTATAATTTCATTTTTACTAGCTTCCTTTCCCATATCTTCATATTTTTTTTGTATTTCTTTTATTTTATCCATTAATTCCTTGTTCGTTTCTTGCCGGACTGTTTCTTTCCTTTCTTCTTTTTGCTTACGAAGTATTTCTTTTTGTTTTAAAAAATCATCAAATTCCTTTTGATCAAATTCAGGTTTTCTACTAAATAAACTTCCTAGATTTTTATGAAAAAATGAATAATATTGCTTATCAGTACTTGTAATTTCTTCATGCCATTCAGTATTTAAATCTGCAACATATCTTGCGTATTCTCTGAATATTTCGTCATTCTTATAGTTGCTTATCGTGAGTAAAATATAATAATAAATTTTTTCATCCCAATCTCCCTCTAACATGTCCGATATCATCGCTTTTTGTACACGATATATATATTCCTCTGCATTATCATCTAAAGCACAAGTATTTATATTATTTTCTCGTTTTTTATCACAAACAACCATCTGTAACTTTTCATGAAATTCTTGATATGATATTTCGGCCGACGCAAAAAGATTAATAAATATTTGATTGTATTCATCTTTAATAATATGGCCAGTCTTTTGAAATTGATCTATGTATGCATCTAAAGTAGGGCGCGAAACACCTATAGCATTTGCAAATTCACTCTGAGTGACATTCATTCTTTTCAACGTATTCTTAATCATTTGCATATAAAATCTCCAGTAAACAAAAAGCAGCCACACATAGTATCAATGCGTGGCTGTCAAATCGTACATAAAATCTATCTTGCTGGAACTAAATCAGCGCTGTCAACATAAAATGGCTCGTCGTTGGTATAATGGTTACAACTAGAGCAGAGCGGTGTAATGTACCATTCAGCACCACCATTAACCTTCTTAACATGACCGCCAACTTCAGCTCTAAAATTGCAATTCAAACATGCACAATTGCTAAATCTACGACCAGTTTTACGTGTCCAATACTCTTCCCATGAAGAGTATCCACTTGGTGGTAAATGGTCAGCTGTTCCTTTAAGATTTTTGACCAATACTTTCATCTTTGTTCTCCCTTCTTTATATACTCGATAAAAAGAAGGCACTTGACAAGTCTCACGAATCCACGCATAATAGCAATTGAGAGGTTACGTATTTACGTAGCTAGAGGACTGTCAAAGGTCCTCTTTTTTTATCTGTAAGAAAATCATAACACGCTGCAGTCTCTTTGTAAATTCTCAAACTTTTACATTTTTACATTTTTTACATTGTGCAATTATTATAATACCATTACACCAATTGTAATATTTTCGTAATGTGGTCAGACTAACTATTAAGAGTCAAGCAAAATAATCAATTTCAATAAACAAATTTTGCAAGACTATTTTTAAGCGTTATCTCAATAAAATTGCATCGCAATCAGAGCATCTGCTCAGATGCTCTGCCTTAATTCAAATATGTATTTTTTAGGCTGTGATGTACTGCTGACCGGATGTTTCTAATGCATAGATTAGTCTCACTAGTTTTTTGGTCGCATGCGAGATTGCAACGTTATAATGCTTACCCTCAGCCCGTTTTTTATTCAAGTATGCCCTAAATCTAGGATCATACATGCACACGAGTTTAGTTGCATTAAACAGTGCATATCGCAAATACCTTGAGCCTCTTTTCTCCATATGTGAATAGCATGAATCCAGTTTTCCAGACTGATAGGTGCTCGGAGATAAAGGAGGCGTCCATTTTGTTCTTGATTGAATTCAATACTTTGAAAAATCTCTGTAAATATGGAACTTCTATGATAATTTAGATTTATGATGGATGTAGTCAGTCCTACCACACCTTTTGTAACCCCTAAATAGGATGGAAAATAAATGTTTCAAAACCCGCCTTACTACTAAACTACTTTATCAACGTGTCCTCAATGTAAATCTTACCATTCTGATCATATATTTTTACTTTGCGAACTTTAACAATTGTCTGATTTGCAATATACATATCATTTGATCTATAAAAGAATGATTCAGGATAACAATCTGAATATACAGATGGAACAGCTGTTGCTATACATAAATGATTGTATCCTGCCCCTTTTCTTTCAAACAGAATAAAGTCCGACTTTAATGTTGATCCTATCTTTGATGGATTAAAATTAACAATTGCCTCAGTATATGACAATGATAATAAGTTATCCTTAGAGAAATTATTATAACGTTCCTCAATATCACAAAACTTTTGACTTGCTCGGACAGAGCTATCTGTCAAAATCTTTTGTTGCTTAATTTTCTGTGTTATATATTTAGCACTTACAACCTTATCATTTGGATCGTTAAAACGTCGAATAATAGGCATATCTGTCAACTTATGTAGCCCTATCAAATGAGGAAATGCTGATAATTCAAGCTTGACAGACAAATTGATGCCATTATCCAATTCATACTCAACCCTATAATTTGCTATTTGCTTATAATCAAGCAATTTATCATAAAGCAGATTCATTGTTTCTCCCATAAAAAATGCTCCTGACAAACGTCAGAAGCATTTCAAATTCAAGTATGGTTCTTTGTTTTTCGGAATCCACCTATTCGGAGTAAGTGAACCAAACTCACATTAGAACCTCAGTACACGAATCCGACACATCGCATACCTCTCTGGTTACTATTATAATACATCTATTTTCAAAGAAAATCAACCCTATTAGTACGGTGTACAATGTACAATATATTAGTCCAACAACTGTATATTATTGTATCACATATTTTATAAAATCTATATATAAATAATCATATTTATAGCATTAGAATGTTAGAAAATACTATATAGTCAAATACAACAATCATTTTCGTATCTCTATCCTAAAATATCAAGTGTTTGAATTTTCCTTGTGTAATAGAATTATGATTAATAATTTCAACTCTCGTCACTTTGCTGTACTAAAAATAGGCACAAACAAAAATTAAACAAGTGCACCCATTCCACAATAAGATGCTATATCATGTAGTACACATCTTTGAAGCTTTAAGAGCTATAAACCCTTATGATGAATACTATTAAAATGTATACATGCAAACGTTCGATAAAAATTTCTACCACTTATATACCCTAGACAAAAGTTTTTTACCCCTCATGAGAAAAATTTTTAATTTTTTCTAAAGCAGCCTTAACAGACTTAAAAACATTTTTTTGACTAACGCCTTCTATTTCAGCTATTTCTCGAAATGTAAGCCCCTCAAAAAAATATAGTCTAATCCTTCTTCGCTGGACTGCCGTAAGTGAATCTAACTTTTCTATCATCCTGCCTATCTCTTCACTATAAATAGCCTCCTCTTCCGTCATCAGACAAGAAAAAAATGAAAATAAGCTTTCGCTAACACCTTCCTCGTAGCTCGAAGGAATAGTATTACGTTTCTCTCGCATATCATGCTTATGCTCATTCCTATGAAACTCCTTAATTACATTACCCTGTTCAACTGGTAACACAATATATGGCCAGTACTTCTTCAATTCTTCCTCAAATCGTTCCTTTATCACTTCCTCCGATAAATCTGAAATCACAGCCCACTTAACTCCTCCTTGTATTCCTGGATATTCAATCTCCAAATTTATAAGTTCATATTCCTTATTCTCATTTTTTGTATTCATTTTTAACCTCCGAATTTTGAAAAATTAATAAGTTCCAAAATCCAAAGGTCACGGGTATCGTCCTACATAGGTCTCCCACTCATACATCCTTCAGTACTCTCAGAGCCACAGAAGGGAGCTGCGAAAGAACAACTAAAAAAGACGAAGCAAAACAGAATATCTACCTCTAGATACTTCCTTCTGTTTTGCCCCGCCTTTCAACACTCTTTGATGTTCATAGCCGTGCCACAAACTCTTGCTACTCATGTGCAAACCTTGCAGCTCTTACGACCACTTCGTTGCTATCAAAAATAACTCATTCTATTCGATTAATTTGGCCCCAATTATTTTCTTACCTTACTAATAACACTCAAAATGGTGTATTCCTCCACAGTAACTATAATTTTATATAACGACTTACATTTGGAACATTCCAACTCCGCAACACCATTGAACATCCGCAATAAAGTCTTTCCACAATATGGACAATACACTTTATTTTCTACCATCTGATTCATATCATAAACATTTTTCCTTCTACAGATGTTATCCATACCATCTTCCGTTCTTGTGGTTTTTCCCATTACTCATTTCCTCCGATTTTCATAACAATATTATCGTTCTCCCCTATATTATAAAAAAATCAAGGTAGCCGTAACCACCTTGATTTTCGTATTACCTCCAATATTAAGTTTATATAAAACCTATATATTAAATCTAATACCTTTAGTTGTTGTCATATCATTCCAGCCAACCTTTTTAGCAGTTAACATTTTTTCATAATTCTTCTATATCATTATATAATGGGTATTCTTATATAATATTATTCTTATTTTTTATAAAAGAATGGTTCCATCTGCTGAAGCCTCTACATCTCCCCAATGCTTTTTAAAATGATTCTCTTCTCCATTTCTTTCAAAACAATCAAAAAGCATTTGTATAATTTCTTTCTTATTTTTTCCATTTAATTCAGCTTCAACATCATCTATTGAATGAGAATTAACATTAAATAACTTATAAGCTCCATCAACTTTTTTGCAAAAAGCAATCTTTGATATACCATTAAATTTAGTATATGTTTCGATGATTCTTCTTATCGGATTCAATAATAAATCTGGTGAAACCTCATCTAACATAAACAATTGTTTTAAATCGCACCACAAAGACTCATAGCTAGTTTTAAAATCATCATTTACGTTTTCTATTCTTGTAAAAATAGTCTTTGAGCCATTAAAAACAAATCTATAATATCTATCTTTATCATATTTGTGATTATATGTTACATTCAAGTAAAAATGCTTATTATGAGTAAGTAGGACAAAACTATCGGTTTTCCTAAGGTTGTTCATTAAGTTTTGTAGTTCTTCAATAATAACATATTGCATTCCATCGTCATTTGAATTCATTGGATCATCAAATACTATTACACGAGGCTTATCTAAATTAGTTTCTTTTATTTCATCTAATTTTCCAATAAAATAAAGAAAGGCTATGATATTTTTTTCTCCAGTAGATAACTCTGTTATTTCTCGCTCTCTACCAGTACTAGTGTCTTTCACCCTGTAAAATCCCTTTGACTCTTCATCATCAACATGAACTAACTCAAATGAAATCATATGGCTTAATTTTTTATTAATTGTTTCTGCCAACAATGTCTCATTCTTTGTTTGACTATATAATTCAAGTAAATCATTCTGAATACGATTTATCTGCTCTTTCAAGCCACCATATCCCTCTATTTTCTGTTCCTCATCGAAAAATTCCCTTTCATATTTTTCTTTATCAGCTTTAGCAATATTTAGCTCTGCATAAGCGACATCATATTCAAAATTATCAAGAGCCATCTTTACATAATGCTTCCGCAACTTTTCACTTGCTTCTTTCTTTTTCTCTAGCAAATCATTTTCATTATTATTTTTCAATACATCATCATAATTAAATTTAACATTTTCAAGTCCAATTGGAATACTAAGACTTTTTAGTTCTATTGACTCAAACAAATACTTTTGTTTCTCTGTTAAGTGATTATATAAAGCTGTCAAAAATGGAATAATTTCTTTTTTCCTATCTTCCAATTCTTGCTTAATATCTTTTAACCTATTATGAAAAGATGGATAAAATCTAGTAATATCAATTTGCAAGCCAGCTACACTACGGCTTAGCGTTTCTATCTCCTTGAGCTTATCAGCTATTTCATTTTGAAAACTTTTAACTTCACTTACTGAAAAATACCTTTCCAATTCATCGAATGTATCATTCTTAATTGGATTTCCACAAAAAGCACAGACATCATCATGAGAATGTATCTTCAAACCTAGTTTTGCAAACTCTCTTTTATCTGGATTATTTTCTAAGCGTTCTATCTTAATCTTTTCCGTAACTCTTTTAGAAAGTATTTTTTCAACTTCTTGATACAATTTTGTGCAATCAACATCTGGAAACTCTATAATGGGTGCTACCTTATCTTCAGATTTTATAGTAGCAACTAATTCATCAATCTGTTCTCTATCCAGCATCTTTGCTTCAGGTATATCTCTTTGAAATAGTTTCTTATTATATGAACCATCCACAATTTGAGGATTTCTCATTTTCTTTATTTCAGAGGCCGCTCTCGTATAAAAATCTTCGATTTGTTTTTCTTTTTTTGCATATGTATCTTGAGCATCTTTTCTTCTAGACCAATAATTTGTATTTTCGTCATCTGGCTGTTGCAAGGTGCTCCAGATACTATCTATTTTTCCATTCAATGCATCTATTTCTATCTTTTTGGCAGCTATTTCTTTATTAATTGATGCATTCTCCGTTCCTAATACCACGGCATTAAGGCGTCTATTTTCATCTATAATATTGGTAAATCCCTGAAATATAGAGACCTCATATTCTGATGACAATTTCTTTTTTATTTCATTTGTTAGCGTAGATTTCCCTGTTCCATTTTTTCCATATATAAATGTTATTTTCTTATCTAGTTCCAATTTATCAGCATCAAATATTTCTACATTGCTCAAGTCTATATTCATTTTTTTACCCCCGAATAATACTTTTCAGTTCATTTAAATTATTCCAATTACTTAAAATATATTATAATGAACTCCTAAAATCGATATATAATGCATAAAAAACGCTTATTAACATATAATTGGTGTTTTTTATTGCTTTTTTACTAGAAATTCACACATCATAGAACTTTTCTGCCATATAAAGTAAAACAATTCTATTTAATGATAACTACCTCCCAATACATCCAAAATTTCTACCTTTCCAAAAACATCTATTCATCATCCATGTTACTTTTCAAGTCAACTAGAATATTCCTTATTTTTTTTGGTAATGTAACTCCCATTCTCCCCATATTTTCGAAGATAGATATTATTTCATTTATATCAAACCAAAGCGTCACCATAAGCCCTAAAACGGAATCATCATTATAATTAACTCCAAGATTTCTTATATATTTACCTATTAGATAATCTAAACATATTGAAACAAAAATTGTAATTACATACCCTATTTTTTTATATATACCAATAACTCCTTTGCGACTATTGAGCCCACTTTTTTTATCATTTGGTCGCTTTATTGCTTCTGTTCGTGCGGCTAATATTCCAGAGATATAATCCGTAAACATTAGAACTAGCAACATTGAAAACGCTGGTCCAATTAACCCTGATATAATTCCTGCTTCTAACTGTATTTCTTCAATAATTTTGTCAAACATCATATTTACCATTTTCCTCCAGATATTTATTCCCCAATTCCATACGTAGTCTGTGTACATACTGTCTTGAAACTTCTATTTCCTTTGATATTTCCACATCGCTCTTACCTTCAAGTAGTATTTGCCTATAAATTTTATTCTTCTTTCCAGAACTATTGCATAATATATCTTTTATCCAAACATTTATAATAGCCTCTCTCTCAGGGGTATCTACAGATTCCTGTAGTAAAAAAATATTGTCAGTATAATCTGCACTTACTTCATTATCATGCAGGCTAACACTTTTTCTATATAATTCTAAATATTTTCTCTTAACTGCAGTTGAAAGATAATTCACAACTTGTCCTTCTGCCCCTAGGTAATTCATTGTATTTGCAGATTGCCATAATGCAAAAGCTAATTCGTTATAAGCATCCTCAAATTCCTCCTTATATAAAAGATTTGCATATTTAACAATTAATCCTTCCATTCTATTAAGCAATATCTCAAATTTCGTCTTATCACCATCTTGAATATTGGCAACGATGTCTCTAATTTTTTCCATTTCTTTTTCTCCTTTATGGAGAAAAAAGAAATATTAATGTGATTTGTAAACTAAATCCGTCAAAAAAATAAGGATATTGCGCAAGCGCAATACCCTTTAATCTGACTTATTTACAATTTTATGTTCTTATTCCAGCCAATGTAAATCTTTATATTTTTCCATTAATCATCTAATATTTCACCCTACGGAAATAAATACTTCTACTGATTAATAATTGTAACTCCACCGTCATTCATTTTTATTAAAGCACAAGCATCAAATACTGCTATCTTCTTAATGTTATCTCCAAGCAGACATACATTACCAGAACCTATTTCGATACTATAAAAGTCTTCCACACCATTTTCGTCTATGCCAGATATATAAATGAAGGCCTTATTATAACCCCAAATATCTATCTGGTCATATCCATATTTGGAATTATCAAATATTTTCATATCTCTGAAAAATATATTGCCATTATCCTCTACAATAACGCTTCTATTTTCCTTTACAATATCTATTTTTTTTTGACTTATTTCTTTAGGACTGTCAGGATTAGTAATATCGTAAACACGATATTCCTCTCCAACTCCTGAAGACATATCACAAGCTACCAAATAATGATTAGACGATATTAGCTGTATCGTCTTATATGGTAAATCAATAAGTTCTATGAACTGATCTGCATAACTATCATATTTATATATCTTAGCATTATTACTTCCATCCTTATATTCCACAGAGAAAATAGTACCATTACATATTTCCAAATCATATGGATTTAGTATTGCATCAGTTACTAATTGGGTGGTTCCAGTGTCTATTTCATATTTAAATAATTTACCATTCTGTATGTAAATAATATTATTTCCATCTGATGCAGCCCAAAAGCATCCAAATTCTTCTGCAATAATTTTCTCTGTATTCATCTCGTACACTATATGATCTGCTTCATCTATTTTATCTATAATAGTATTATTACTACAACAACCACTACAACATATCAAAATATATGCAATTAGTAATACTGTTCTTATATCTTTCAATTATAAATACTCCTTGATTTAGTTTTTTTATTTCACAAACACTTCTTAATTCTCCATATAAAATTTTATGTGATGTGAAACTAATAACTCGATTAATCTATATGAACAGTCTGCTTTTTTCAATTACTTACGAATGAAACGACAGAAATGATATCTTTTTGGTATTTTCGTACATCGTTCATATTTTTGTTTATTAATTAGAAAAAAGGCGCAACGCTAAGTTTATTTAGCGTCACGCCTTTTGTCTAATTAAAAACCATTTATTTATGCTTTTTCACATTGCCCTTAATTATTTCAACAATCTGTAGCAAAAATACAAGAATAATCACCACTGACATATGAGCATATAGAGCTACATTTCCTATTACATAAAAAAAATATCCTAAGCATACATTTATTAATAATAAAATACCAATAACCCGTCTATAAAAATGTCTATCAGTTATACTTAACGGCTTATTTTCATTTTCTAGTGGGCTTAAGATAAATACCATAATAGCTGCACCAATAGTGAATATCTTAAAAATATTATTTATATTAATATTACTAACGAGTAATAAAGTCGTAATAATAACAACACTAGACTGTACAATACAATGACTTAAAGAATCAGCATGATATCCACCAGAATATTTTCTAATTATCAGAAACGATATTATAAATAATAGGTACTCAAAAGTTTTTCCAAGTAAAATACCAATAATCCAAATAATTATTACTGGAATTATATGTAGTAGTATTGAAAAAATAGCATACTCATATAGTTCTCTATCTTGTTCTTCTATATAAGCTCTTACAATTAAATTATTTGTTAGTCGCTGTATTACTCTCTTCATTATTTACTTTTAAATCTTTGAATTTCTTTAGGTTCTTTGGGCTGATACAATACCGCACAAGAGGAAGAATTCGCCTCTATTCTTAGAGCGGTATCCATAATTCCCTTAATTAATTTATGAGTGTTTTTTTTACTTTTCTTTTCCAAAATATACCTTCTTTCTATAAAAATTAAATTTCACATCTGTTTCATATATACAAAATTTTATATAAAAAATCGATACCATTTACATCAATCAGCATCAATCAATAGCTAATGGTCTAAGTCCCCCCAATTTACTACTTTTTTTCAAATATCACCGAACTCTACTGCTATTATCCGTTCCACTTTACATGTCCTACAGAATATTTCTGTATACCATTGTTCTAAATAAACTTTTGAATTGCTATTATTAGCCATGTAGGAGGGCGCATGTTTTGAATTTTGATTACAAATTAATGGGGCGTAGAATTAAACAAAGACGCAAAGAACTTAAGATTTCTCAATCAGAGTTCGCTGAAAAACTAGGAATATCTAATAATCACTTGTCCGCTATAGAAAATGGTCACGAAAAACCTAGTTTTGATTTATTTATACGTATTTGCGAAGAATTAAAAGTGACCTCTGACGCATTGACTTTAGGTGCCATGAACACTAATAATCCACCACAACAAATAATAGATAATTTAAAGCTTTGCTCCAAAAGAGATATGGATATCGTACATAGAATAATTGAAATACTAATTCAAAACCCTGAAGAATAAAATCAATTTTGATAACAATCAAAATTGATTTTTTTATTGTACAATATAACAATCTATCGTATGATTTTAATATATTCTTTTTGAGGTGGAGCATATGAGAATTATTCTTTGTGACGACGATGAATATTTCATTACAGAATTATCAAAATTGCTCGTCCAATATTTTAAAAGCAATAAGTTACAAACTCCAGAAATTGTATCTTACTACCGTGGCGATGATTTGTTAAAGGATTCAGGAAAAAAGGATATTGTATTTCTTGATATAGAAATGCCTGGTTTAAATGGCATTTCTGTTGGAAATGAATTGATGAAACATAACAAATCTACAATAATTTTCATCACCACTTCTTTTATAGAATATCTAGATGATGCAATGCGTTTTCATGTTTTTAGGTATTTAACAAAACCCATTGATAAACATCGACTTTTTAGGAATCTAAAAGATGCCATGTCACTATACTCCTCCATTTCTAAAACAATTGTTATAGAATCAAAAACAGGAGTACATACTGTAAATGCGATGGATATCATCTATGTAGAAGCCATAGGTAGAAAAGTCACTATCCATACTCTTACAAATGATTTAGTATCCATACATCCTATGAAATATTGGAGGGATACACTTCCTAAGCCCTCTTTTTACCAAACACACAGAAGCTTTATTGTGAACTTGCACCATATAAATTCATTTGATCATCAATTAGTCTATATGTGCAACAATCAACACACTGCTTACCTTACTCGGCGAAAATACACCGAGTTTAAAACAGCTTATTTGATGTACATAGAAAGCACGAGGTAATTTTGAATGAAGGAATTATGCTTTTTCTTTATATACTTTTCAGAAGCAATTATTCTTGCACTATACTGCAATTCTCTATTTGAAAAAAGATACTCCAAAGTAATGGTAACTGGTATGATTGCAGTTACCTATATCGTACTTTATTCCATTTCATTTTTTAATAATCCTTATTTAAATTTATCTGCATTTATAATAACTAATTATATATGTATGCTGCTATTATACAAAAGTACGCCAACCAATACATTATTTCATCTTCTTATTATTACAGTAACAATGTTAGTCAGTGAAGTACTATCGTTGGCAATATTCACTAATATTGCCAACAATCTGTTTTATGAAAAAGACACCAATAACACCTCTCTTCTATTAGCTTCACTCCTTAGTAAATTGTTGTACTTCCTTATAACTAATACCATCGCAAAATCATTAAAAACCAAGAAACTGAAGAATATCCCAAAATCAACTGAAAATATATTTTTATCACTAGTTCCAATATTATCTATTGGAATTCTTATTACATTTTTTTCTATATCAATATTCTATCCCAACCTTCCACATATGCTCACAATAATGTTATTTATTAGCGCTTTTTTTATACTATTAATCAATCTAATTATATATGGAGTGTATGAATATATCGGAAAAAATAATGAAGCTATTATAGATTTACAATTACAAATATTAAGAGAACAGGATAAAGCAGAATATTACAAAAAACTAGTAGAACAAGATGAAAACCAAAAAATAATTATTCATGATATCAAAAAGCACCTACAAGCAATTGCTATTCTAAATGAATCTAGTGATAGTGCTAAAATATCCAATTACCTAGAACATATTATAAACTCGTCAGCTATGAAAACACCAGTTAAAATATGTAACCACGCCTTTTTAAATTCAATACTATCTCACTATAAACGAGAAGCAGAGTCTTATAACATTTCAATAAATTTTGATATTAGAAACCATTGTATCGATTTTTTGCCCGAAGACAGCATCACAACACTTTTCTGCAACTTGCTCGAAAATGCCATAGAAGCATCCAGAAATACAGTGGATGCCTTTATCGATTTATCAGCATCAATTAAAGAAAACACCTGCTTTACAACAATTACTCTTCAGAATTCATGCGCTAATAATCCTTTTTCCCCTGAAGGCTTGATGTTAAAAAGCCCGAAAAATGATTCTAAACTACATGGATTTGGTTTGAAAAGTATTAATAAGCTTGTAACCAACTATGATGGGAGTATGAAATGCTTTTATGATGATAGTACTCATACTTTTCATACAATTATTTTTTTATCGAATAAGTGTAACATATAGAACTGTTTTATTATCTGACAATACACATTAAAAAAATAAGCATCTACAATCGTAAATGCTTATCCTTTATTACATATTTGATGATATATTACCAAGCGCCATAGAATGGAATATTGTTGTATGAAGACCCTACACTTAAACCTGTGTCAACAAATCCATAGTCATCTCCATCTCCAGCCACACGTACCCAATTTCCCTTGGAGCTTTGAACATAGTTGATTCCTTTTAGAGAAACATCACTATCACCAGCTAAACCAGTAAGGCATGCTACTTTACAATTTGCTGCTACTGCCCCCCATTTTCTACCAGATGCTGTATATACTGTACGTGATTTCCTCATAAGAAATGTCTTATATTTTATACCGCCAATGCTTACACTCCCATATGGATAATCCGCACAGTCTCTTATACTATTGTTAGGTGGATCATTTATAAAGCCTCCTGATAATTTCCCAGAAGAATTTCTAAAAACTATGTTGCAAAAATAATCATCTCCTCCCCAATTACGATTATAACCAAATGCTTCTCTTGGATAAATTATACCTATCTGCTTTTTCTTTTCTGTATCAGCATATACAGGAACTTTTTTGCCGCTCATATTTACGCAAAACATATTTGACATTTTACTGTCCTCCTTTTCTTTACTTTTGATAATCTATTATCTAATATAAAGAAAGACATGAGTGTCTATAATGTAAACTTCAATCAGGAGATTCAAATATAATGAAAAAAATTGTAATTCTTTTACTATCTTTTTCAATCATCCTCTGCGGATGTAGTACATTAACACTGCCCCACTATTCACCAAATCAGCAAACACACTCAGCGCCAAATACTAATCCTGACACTCTAACTAATGAAACTGATTACTATCCAAGTCTAGATGAAGTAGAGGCTGCTAGAGACAAATACCTTAAAGACTTGTCGCCTGAAACAATCAATGTGCTTGGTACATGGATTGCTGCACAAAATCTTTCTATGGAAGTCACTTTTATTAATGATAAATTTGCTCAATTTAATGATCCCGATTCTTTGATGTGGAATATATATGAAGATACTGGAGATAAAGTACTAATCGGATATGCCTATGATGAATCCGAAAAAGAAAAAAATCACCCAGAGATGGATGGTAGTGAATATGCAAAACTGTACGGGGAACCCGTTGTAACCCAAAATCATTTAGATGCTGATTCCTATATTAAAATACTGAAAGATTATCAATCAATAATATATGATGATGATTTTTCTAAAATATTTAGTCAACTAATACATTATTACTCTCTATTAAAAGAAACGCACGACGTAGAATACCTATTAAAGATTTACTATACATACCATGATATGGATTATTATTTATTTAGATATGCCCCCGATACTTTTAAAGATGAAAATATCATAGATAAAAGTACCATCTATAAATATTATGGCACGCTAGGTAAATAACCCAGCGTGCCTGCAAGTCTTATTCGATATTCGAGTCAATATAACTTTATTCATATTTTTCTACATAGCATTTTCCAAAGATATTTTTTAAATTAGTTTGAATATCTTTGATTTCGTCCCCTGATACTTGTACCTTATCGATATAAATAAAATAGCATGCGTTTATCATTGTGAAAAATATATATTGGGGAGTGTCATAAACAAATACACGAAAATGCTTGTGCTTTTTTTTTACCCCTAAAAATATGGGATACTTTGGTAACAACAATATTTTTTCTGAGTGATATGTAATGTAAATCTCATCTTCTAAAATCTTTAAATCTATTAAACTATTATCCTTAAATCTATCTAAATATAGTTTTTTATTAAGGAAGAAATAGAATCTATGCCAATCCCCCAAAAGAATATATATTGCAATAACTATAAGTAATATGCACAGAATATTGAGTACAAGCGTTAATGTACGGCTGTCCCTATTTATAAAATCGCGTCTTAAGCTATCGGCAAAAATAACAAAACCTAGTGGAATACCTATTATTTGTCTTCTTCTTAACTTATACCCAATCGTTTTATAATAAATAATATGTATATTCTCTTCAAACATATTTTTATAGCAAAAAGTTGTTTTAAACATATCTGGTCTTCCCTATTTTTTATCGAAATAATAAACCAAGACTTTCAAATCGCTTATCTTGGTCTATTTATTTAAAGCATTATATTAAGCAGCACATAAAAGGATGAAAAAAAATACAACTACAACATAAATCAAACATACTATTTTTTCATTATATGAGAGCTGTGGTTCCCTTACTTTTTTTAGATTTTCAAAAACCCCATCCCACACTTCTTGCATAACGCTTACTGGTCTTGGTGAATCGTTTTTAAAGACAATCTTCACTATTACTGCAAAATCTTTCTTTAGTATATCATTTTCTGTTGATAATACAACAGACTTGATTTCTAATATGGTATTAGTTCCTTCCGCCGAAATAGATATTTCCACTCTTCCATTTCCTATTTCTGATGCCAAACCATCTAAATCTGGGATCAAACTTTTGTCAACATTTTTTAGTGTAGCTTTTACATTTGCAATCTCAACGGAAAAATCTGGATTTGTAAATTTACGATTAGTTACTCCTACAGAATATACTGCACTTTTATTGGATGCAACACTATTGGTAATTTTGATATATACATCTGCATTTATGGTAGAAGCTAATAATATTTCTTTTTCAAACGTATACTCAGCATTAGTTAGTTCTCTTAACTTAAATTTTCTTATAATTGTATTTGCTGTACTCTTAATGCATTCTTCCTTCTCACTTTCAGTGAGTTCAAAATGTGCATCCGGATTTACAACAGCACCACTATTTTTTCCAGACATAATGTTATTATCAATTTCAATTAAGCCTGCTCCACTACCAATCTTAACAGTTGAAATCTGATCATATGCCCAGTTTGCTGGAAGTGGCTTTCCTATATTACCTGCGAAACCAGATGACATATCACAAACAAAACTACTTGTGACAAGATTTGCTCTTGTTAGTTCTGTACAAACATATCTTGGTCCATATACTCCAATTTTATAATCTCTATTATTGAGGGATTTAAACTGCTCCCAAAAAGTCCTAAAATATGGAATAATTACATTTGCTACATCCTTCTCATTTACATCATAATCTACAGCCACATAGAAAGTTGTTCCATTAGGAAATTTCAATTTACATAGATTAATGTATGCTTTTGACGCATCCTTTAATGCCTGTTCTTTTGTAAAATAACTTGACGTATTATTAGTATTCTGGAAAATAGGCATAATCTTTAAACCGGCTTTATAAATAATTCGCTCCTCATCTAAAGTCAATATCTTATTGGAACCACCTACAATGTATCGACCTACAACCTCTCTTCCATCATTTACAAGCGAAATCGCTGTTGCTTTGCTAATTGGAGTCATACAATCACAAGCCTTTCCTTTTCTGGACTTATCGCCATAACTTACCATCAGAGAAGCCCATGTCTGTCTATTGGCAATACCTGTTGTTATAATATTTGAAAACTTTTGAAAATTCTTAACTGCAGTTTCTACTTTATCGCTGTAAATGCCATTAAAGTTACCTGTTGTAAAACCATTAATATATAATGCGTACTGAAGAAAAAATACGTATTTAGCATTATGAACAACTCCACCCTTTCTCATAATCGGACAATGTTCTGCTGTATTTGTCCCCCAAATACCATCAACAACAATCTCAGGCCATTCCTTCTTAATTTCGTACTGCAATCCCTTAATTAAAGCTCTAAGAGTCTGCTTTACAAATATTCCATCACATGGGATAAGACCAATCAATGAAGAGTAATCTCTATTTAAAGACTGTTGAATTGTTCTCACCTGCGCATCACCATTTTTTGCTAAAACATATCCATCAGTTGTCAACAATGCTTTCATAAATGCCGCATCAGCATTACCATTAGGGTTTGAAAGGCCAGCATCAGCTTTTAGCTTTTTAACTGCTGCTTCAACTCCTGCACCATATCCACCATCTAGACCATTTGGATTATATCCCTTACAATAAAGTCCACCTTGTAAAATATATACCTGTCTCTTTTTAGATGCACTTGTCTTATTGCATCCACGTGTCAATGTACCGAACTTTTCAAGTGTCTTTGTACCTAAAGAGCCATCAACCGTTGCTCCTAATTCAATCTGCAGAGCTCTAATTAAGCCTTTTACTGTACCGTTTCCAGTTTTACCATCTTCTGTTACCTTTACAAAATCAGGATTATTTCCATATGTTGTGTTTAACCATTCCTGTGTTTTCTTTACCATTAAATCCATTTTTATACTCTCTTTCTTTTTATTTACTAAAAATCTTTCCTGCATAAAAAATATATAATTAGAGCCTGATAATCAGCACTATTTATAATTATGAATGCATTATCAGGCCCTGAGACATTACACTAATAAAGTGCTCTATTACTTGGGGTAGAACCGACCGAAAATCCTAAGCTTACCCATCCATTTGTAAGCTTAGACCAATTCCCCTTTCCTTTTGTATCAACATAATCAATGCTTAGTCTACTTGGATGCTTTTTCCCAACAGTAGAACCATCTGTAGCAACCCTAGCACCGGCCTTTAATGTTCCTTTTAATGTCTCATTCACATAATAAGTTACATCCTTTTTCACGGTAAAAATCATATACTTTGATTTATCAGATTTACTAATAGTTACCGCTGTAGCTGGAACCAAGGTCTTTCCATTTGAATTTCTACGATGGAAAAGAACCTGCTGCGGTGCATAGGCGGGATCTGTACTTGCCTCAAGTGCTGCTGCCCAAATGAAACCCTTTTGAGCCTTTCCTGCACTGTTTCTAAACATTACACCAACATACCAAATATCTGGGTTTGATGTATCAATTGGAATTACCGAATACATTTCATTTGGATAAATATGTCCAATAATCTGACTAGTGTTTAGTGTAGCATCCTTGTACACTGGAATCTTTGTACTAGAGCAATTAACATATGCTCTAGAAGAGTTTGGAATTCTTGCCATAAAAAATACCTCTTTTCATATTTTATTTCTGATTGATCAATCAAATAATATAAAGAGGCATATATCCTATTTGTAAACAAAAAAAAATTTTTTTGTATAAATTCTAGAGTATGATCGTCAATCTGAAAGTGAGCTGCGGGTCAAAACTACTTGACAATCAACAAAAGTAAAACTGGATGCGATGGGTTCTACCCCTCAGGGAACACCGGGGGGGACAACCAAAAATCGTTCCTTTCGAAAAAAAGAAAGCCCAGAAAGCTTGAATTATCAAGCATTCTAGACTCTCTAACAGTCGAGCGCGAGACGGGACTCGAATCGCATTCCTTATCTTAAAATACTGATAGAAAGGAGATTCTAGCACCGCTATTTGCTTAGGGAACACCTAAGAAAACAATTATCTAATAAGTAACTATTGCATTTCAAACATTTTTGTAATAAAAAAATCGTATTTACAGAGAGTCTGTCGATATTTCACAGACTCTCTTATCATATTATCTTCCCATCATTCATACCATCCCTAAGCGCTGCCAAAGCCTTAGCTTCAATTTCTTTTAGGTAATTCTCAGTAAGATGGAAATAAGCTGCTGTTTCACTAATTGAATTACACTGGAGTGTTCCTCACGATTCACTCCATAGTTTATCTTAATTACGAATGACGTTTTTTCAGTGTTTCTTTTGATGTAATTATCCATATTCGCATCATTATTTGCTGTTTTTAAAGTTTTTGGTACCAGAATGGTACCAGACCGTCTCTCATGTTTTGTGCTTATATATTATCCTCGGCAAACAAACACACTCTTCTATAATACTTCTCGGTGTTACCATTTTCGGTAGGCGTTTAGTCCTTCGATCGGAGGAATGTGACCTCCGTTGACATAAAGATTTCAATCCCTACCTTCGGGAAATTTTATTTGGAGGACTTGCTTATGCTTACAACCACTGCACTTATCGCAGTCTTAGGACTTTGCGCGACTTTCTATAGTTTACATCTTTTATAATTGACAATAAAACACTCTATTTTCTATAATTATTTTAGATTAATTCAAGTTCCTTAATTACTCAATTTACATGTATTGTCACATTTATCATTTGCATTATGAAAAAATTATATAAGTTTTTTTTACCTATCGTAATACTTGCACTATTTTTTGCACCATTTATATATCGCATTGTTAATGGTGACATTTATTATTTAGAACCATCCTCTCCTGAAGGAATACAATTGTACACTAGAACAAACGGATTTGGTTTTGTATCATTCAGTCATGTTTACATTAGGTACTCATTTTTTAATTCTAAAGACACAGGAATAGTTTTTTCTGAAGATGATGGTCCTGCTTTATATGGCGAAAATGCCGATTATATCATAAAATGGTTAGATAATAATCAAGTTATGATATCGTTTAAAGGTAATAGCTACACTGGTTATCGCACCGAAATAATAGAGTATTAGCTGTATAAACGCCAATACCCTATTTCCTCCTTCTTTTTAATTACATAATAATTTCAACCAATTAGCATAAGCCCATATACATACGTCTTTTACTGTTTGAGGAATATTAACTGACGAGTTCTCATACTTAGATAAATAATCTGCAATATATGTTGTTACAATCCCAGTTACCTTATCTCTTATCTCGAGAACATCATTATTAGTAGCTTTTGTATCACTTAATAAAGCGTTAAATTCTGTTCCTACTTTATCAATAAAAGTATAATTCATTGCATCTTTAATACTCTTCTTACTTTTTACTGCTTTTGCAAGAATTATAGCATATCCGTCCGAGCATAAATCCTTATAATTACAACGATTATCAAATTTAGGTGTATTTAATTTTAAATCAACATTAGGATTGCTGCCTCCAACAAATGCGCGTGCAATATACAATGATGGCTCTGTTTTCATTATTTCAGAACATTCTTTTACTAATACATATGCAGAAACTAAATCTCCTGCCCATCCATTCCATGAATTTGGATTAATAGTTAACCTACAATAGGTAAGCGTTGTAACTGCTAAATGTGGCAAATCTATAATTCCTGTTTTTCCATCCCATAAATCAGTTTGTTCTAAATATGCACTGATTTTTTCTTTTAATGATGCATATTTGCTATTAAAAAAGTTTTCAAAATTAGCATCATATTCCATTGCAGTAACCAATCGGAAACCTATTTCCTCCGCAAACCCACTTTTTGTAAAATATCTCTTGGCCAGATACTGTAAACAACCTATTTCTGAAGAATATAATGCTGGCTGATCTAAACTAGAACGACTTGAAGCATAATCCTTATAAGCATCTTCTATTTCCCCCAACAAAGGGATAATCTCCGTTATTTTAGTTAAATTTTTAAGATCGTTCGCTGAATACAGTGTCGGTAATTCGTACTTATAATAGTCTTCACTAGATACTACTTTAGAGCATGCTGGAAATCGTCCACTATAAGCATCTTTATCAAGGTCAATATTTCCTACATATTTTTTCAACTCGTTAAACTGATCATAATTCCAGTTTTTAGGGATTGGAAACCCGAGATTTCCACTAAATGCAGTAGACATATCGGAAACAAAACTTGAAACTGCCAAATTAGCATTAGCAACTCTTGTGCAAACATTTCTTGATGCATAAATACCAACACTATAACGAGGTTCCATAACTTCATTGATAGCTTTAAAATATGGAATAATATACTTATCGATTTGATAATCAAGAACATCACAATCAACTGCAAAATAAATAACGGTCGATGGTATACCTTTCTTCATAGCTGCAGTACAAGCCTTCATACCATCATATTTTCCTGCAACGCTTGTAAAATGCTCTATACTTGTTCCATTTTCTTGAAAAATAGGGAAATACTGTAATCCATTATCTAATATTCTTTTTAATTCACCCTCGCGAATTTCTTTGAAATTTCCCCCTGTAAGGTATCTGCCAACAATTGTATAACCATCTCCTTTTATCTTTTTTGCTAAAGCCTCTGTAATTTCAAATCTTGTATCACAAGCTTTTGCACTACGATCCTTATTTCCACATGATACAAATAAACTCATCCACGTATTTGTATCAATCATATTTTTTACTGGTAAGCAATAATCCTCCTGAAACTTTTTTATTGCCCAAACAATCTGGTTCCATTCTGCGCCAAGCATTAAATCATATCCATTACATATCAGCATTACTTCTAATAGCCAAAACCATTCAGAATTTTTACCTGCATTACTTTGTGTAAGTGTAATTAATTTTGATTTTGTTCCATTGCCAAAGACACCATCTACATTTTTACCTGTATATCCCTCTAACTTCTGCAAAATTTTAATCATAGCTTTATTCATATTACGACCGTACAAGCCATCAGTAGGTATAATTCCTGTATATGAAACATAATCTCTATTAATCTTTTGCTGAATTTTTCTAATCGTACTTGTCCCACCAGCATTCGCAAGTAATACAAATTGATCCATTGAAAGCAATGCCTGCATTATATCAAGTGTAACTGTAGATGAATTATCACTTACGCCCATATCTTTCTTTAATTTTTTTACAGCGTTGCCTGTTCCCGAGTAAAAATGTCCTGAAATACGACTTGCACCAGTAGAATAACCCTTGCACCATAATGCCCCCTGAATTATTGCATTAACATTTTCTACTCTCTCAAACCCATCCTGTTGCTGCTTTATTCCGTTAGGCCACTTCTGCTTAAACAATTTTTGCGTGCTAGGGCCAAACGAATCTGCTGTTTTCTGAATTCCTAATTCAATTTGTAGTGCACGTATAAGTCCATGAATAGTACCCCATCCTGTTTGTCCATCCTCATCTACTCTATTGAATCTTACATCTGAACCATATGTATCATTGAGCCATTTTTGTGTTGCTTGAACCATTACATCCATTTTAATTTCCTCCTAAATAATGTGTTTTTGCGTACGCATTAAAAAAAAAGAGAAATAAACATTAAATGTAAACAACAATTAAAAATATTATGCACAAGTAGGTGGCTATAATCTCCCTCCATCAGTTTTCTGCACAACCAGGTATTCATTTCCGGTTATGAAAACCGCCTAATTATTTGATGTTTCAAATTCCTAGGCAGTTTAAACTCTTCTAATTCAGACTTAATATCATTTATAATTTCATTGGATGTGAGTCTAATGAGCTGCATTGAGGATGTCAATTCCCCCGCATAACTTATTTACATAAAACCCCCGTAACATAATAAAAAGACCAAGGCCTAAATAAGTCAATAATAATTATATATTTATGTATATTATTAATAGATGAGGTGCTATTATGAACGAAAACTACGGTGAACAAATAAAGAACTATAGAATTGGTCTTGGAATGACACAAAACCAGGTAGCTAATGCACTAGAGGTTACTCCTGACTATATCAGTAATGTGGAAAACGGATGTACCGCTATGTTCCTCAGACTTCTTATTTACTATTCTAAACTTATGGGAATTACTCTCGATGAACTCGTGGGAAACATTGAACCAGACTATAAAAAATCATCATTTGATAATGCTCTCTGGAATGTGATAAAAAATTTGGATAGTGAGAAAAAGGAGAAACTTTTAAAAACTATTAAATTATGGCAAGAAAAGTAGAGAACAATCTTTACTTTTCTACTTCCACTTCTTCCACATATCTGGCTGATAACCAACTGTAGACTGCCTACCATTTCTTACCACTGGAGTCTTAATAATCTGCTGTGACTCAAGCAGCTTCTCCAGCTTATCCTCATCTGCAATATACTGAAACAATGCTACTGCATCTTTGTCCTTCGCATCAGGATTTACAAGATTAGCAATGCCACCATTTGCTGATGCAACTGATGTGAGTTTCCCCTTGCTCATGCCTTTTTCCTTCATATCAATAAACTGATACTTAATGCCACGCTCTTTGAAAAAGCGTTCTGCCTTCTTTGTATCATTGCACTTCTTAGTGCCAAATATTTGTATGTTCATTTGATTCTCTACTAAATTCCCGCAATTCCAAGCTATTTTTTATTCCTATACTTCTTGACCACACTTATACGCAATTTCTCCATACGTTGTTGAAGATCATATACTCGTTGCTCATCATAATGTAATCGCTTCTTAACTTCTTGAAATGCTTCGTATTTTTCTTGATTATTTTCAATATAATGAAAATCCAAATAACACTGATGAGCCCAATAATTACGTATTTCCCTTATATCTTCTAATAGTTCATAATCTTTAGACTTAATCTTGGCAAACCCCTTTTCCTTATCTAGTTTGCGAAACTCAACAAGGATTTTTCCCAATGGCGCATCAGCAAGAATTTCATAGTTATCATTAAACTTTCCGTCTTTTATCGTTGCATATATTATTTTTAAATCTTGTTCTAGATATTGCATGGACATCAACAATTCGCTATGCACCACCTTAAATAATTCCATCTCATCCATATGTACATAAACCTACTTTTCTCTACTATCCTTCTAAGCTCCCATATGAAGACAACTCTACAAAAAAATGTAGAGCACATTCTTCGCCCTAGTTTTTAATTGTAGTATAAGTCTTTACTAAAAGAACGACAACATTTATATCTCGCTCTATATTTTGTTACCAATAGTAAAAAGTCTATTTTCTATATCTTATTCTTGTGCAACTCATTTCATTGTATTTAATAGGTTTAAGTGCTACTATTACATCAAGTGTTAGCAATACATTTCAAACAAGAAAGGATACATAAATGCGTCAACATGGTCTTATTATTGATTACGAAAATGGAAATAACCATATAGTAACTAACTCCATAAACGAAACATATTCTGTTGGAGAATTACTATGCTGCATTTTCCAGGGTGAAATCCTATACAACATTAAGAATATATTACGTAATTGTATAAATAAATGTCCCCTTAATGAATTTGAGGTAACTCAAGACACAATAGAAGAAGCTGAGCGTTTTGTTATAGAAACCCTCCTCTATGAGGATAATTATCCTGCCAGAATTCTTGCACAGGGTAGTATTATTCGCTGCATTGAAAACTATAGATCGCTTGATACCATTTCACAAACTCGAATTTTGTCGCAAGAAATTGAACGAGCTTATTATACAACTGATTTGTTCACTGAAATTGGATTTGATACTATCGGAAACTTTTTGCGTCTTTGTTACAACAACTATTATATTGACTTAATGAATGGAATAGATCTTTTTAGAGCTACTGCTGCTCTATGGTCAAATACAGCTACTAAAGAAGAGCAACTATTATATGAAGATCTCTACAGCTCAATTAATAATGACAATATTATACCGGCTACTTTCATTAACACATCATATGACACGAGTACAAAAACTTTCAAACAGAAATATATAATCAACAGTTTTCTAGTTATGGCTATATTTGAGTTTTCACACATAGCTGAATCCAAAAGTAAAATCATACGTTGCGAAAACCCAAGTTGTCGAAAATTTTTTGTCGCCAAAAGGACTACAGCAAAATATTGTAACTATCTTGCCCCTCAAAGTAACAACAGATGCTGCAATGAATACTATCCTCAACTATTACATCGAGAAAAAGTACGCAACGATGAACTAGAAAGACTTATTAAGAATACTAAGGGAAGGCTTTACAACGCAAAACGCAGACACCCTGAAAACGCCACAAACATCAACAACTTAATAAATGATGTTGCTATCCATGGACCTAACAAGAAAACAGAAGTACTTAATGGCACATTATCTGTTGAACAATTTAAAACATGGTTAAACAAACATAATCCACAGGAGGTATTATATGAATAACAAGCTTACAACCACAAATTACAATTCAGCAAAACTTGCAGAAACACATAACGCCCCTAAAAACAACTGGCCAGTCGACCGAGAAGACACAAAGAAATCTCTTTCTGGGATTGTAACCGTCATTAAAGATGACAGTCTGAACACAAAGCGTGCAATTGCATCAAACATCGCTTCTACTACAAGAGTTCAATGTCAAAACGACAAAGTATTATCCGCTTGCGAAAGAGAACTTAGAAAACCAAATCTGTCTTTCGAGCAGCGTGAACAATTACTAAATCGCATGGAAAGAATTGCTGATGTATCAGCCAACATTCATTATGAAAGTGAAGACTTCCAAAAAGCCCAATTGGAGTACTCACACAATCTTACCCTAAAGATACTTGGTTTAGCCACATTTTTTATTGCTACGGAACTAGTAAAAAAAGTCTATGAAGCGAAACAATAATCCAAAACGGATGGTGTAAAGATTTTCTACTCTACACCATCCGTTTGATATTTCATATTTATATTTACATCTCTCTACTACTTCAACGAAATAATATCGCCCTCAATAGTAACATTATTCAATAATTTAAGAGCCTCATCCAGCTTCGTATAAATAGCATCACCCATATGTGAGAATCCAAGCTGATTAACTACAGCACGGTATAATTCATCTTTGTCTGCAGAATAATTCTGCTTCAAAATAGAGCTAAGACCTGCAGCCAATTCTTCTGGAGCAATATACTTAATATCACGCTTATCACCAGGCACACGTAGTACATACTTCCTCTAACACTCTAATCATCTTTATAATCTCATTATTCTAATAAAGAATCTCCCAATCGCTCTCAACCCACTTTAAACTCCTGCAATCGCCTTTATAGCTCCTTCTGTCATCGCTGATATTATTGCAGTGGAAATTTGTTTAACTGTATCCAACATTAAAGGAACTCCGTGTTCCTTTGCAGTATCCTTGACTTTTTTCCACACAGTATCATCTCTTATCTTATCTAGATAATCATATCCATCCCATGTTAAATTGCTAACACCAAACATGTATAATTCATTTCCTGCATATTGAGCTTTATAAT
Source organism: Pseudobutyrivibrio sp. UC1225 (assembly GCF_900115215.1). Taxonomy (NCBI): domain Bacteria; kingdom Bacillati; phylum Bacillota; class Clostridia; order Lachnospirales; family Lachnospiraceae; genus Pseudobutyrivibrio; species Pseudobutyrivibrio sp. UC1225. Next base: position 179,607 of record NZ_FOVQ01000006.1, read on the forward strand.
CTGCCAAAAGTCCAGCTTCATATAACATTTTGCAATGCGTAGCAACCTGATCAGCTGAGTAACCGTCAACTTTTAAGTTATAAATTGCTGTAGAAACATATTCTTCCTCAATTCTCAGCATAATTTTTCTAATTAAATCCATATCTCTTTTCATACATTCCCTCAACATTATTAATTTCTATTAAGTCCCCATGCTGTATTTAAAGTGCAAAGCTTTTGCTTCCACACTTTCTCTGCATCTAGAGTAGCCTCCTTGTCTTTTGCCTTGTCCCCCGTTTTATGAACTACTTCAAGAATACTATATTGGAAATCCAGATAAGCTTTAGGATTCTCTTGCAAGTACTCCACAACCCCTACATTGCCTTCCAAATCCTCTTTTGTACCTCCACCTTTTCCGTTGGTTATAGCATAAGTCCTCCATCGACCAAACAATCCATCTTTGCCAGAAGCTGAACCAACGTAGTATTTTCCAGTTTTCGAATCAACCACAAGATAAATTGCATAGACCTCTTTCAGTGCGTTTGCTATTTCCTCATATAGGTCTTCATTTGTTACATACTCTTGCATTGTTCTAAAGTCCCATGCCACGCGATAATATCCTGGGAAAACATGCTTACTATCAGGATAAATAGAAACAACCAACTTCTTTTCCAGCGCCTCTCTAAAATACTGTACATAACTGATTGCTCCAGGCCAATCTATAACAAGTCTATCAATTAGATCCTTCATGTAATCAGATAAAACCATTTTGAAGTAAATATGTCCTGGACGATCATAGAAATCTTGATGTGGAAAATCTGGCTTCTTATCTACTTTACTTGCGTTACAGTGATTAACGATTTCATAACAGCCAACAAATCTAGCATGATTCTTACCATCCGCAATAAATGACAATACGTACTTTTTATTCTTAAAAAAATCTACTGTTGGCTGTATGCTCTGATATTCTTCAAAATTGCTGCGATCATTTTTATCCCAAACGTCGCTATTCTCTTTTTTATTGAAAGCATGACGAATTGCTACTACATCATCTAGCTGTAGTTTTGCTGAATTAATAATATCAACTAAGTTCAGTGTCCCCATCTGTTTTCCCTTCTATTATATAAATCGTACTACGTTCAAACTATATCTTTCTCATAAATGAATAGCTCGAATGTATTGTAAAATTCGCAAAGTGCCCCTTAGCCATGCAATTTATATTGCACTTTATACTAATTATTATTCCACAATTACATTAAACCCAACAGTTTTTAGTTTTGCTTCTAATTCTGGCAAAAAATCATTTACTTTGTTCTTATCAATTAATACAGTTAAATTTTTCCTTGCTCTAGAACAACCTACATACAGTAACTTATATGCCATCAATACAGATTTTATTCTGGTTTTCTTTATTACATTCTTAAAGCTCGTAACCCCAGGTTTCATAAAATATGCATCCCAATATTCCTTACATAAAGCTACAAAAATTTCATCTTCTTTATTTCTATTTTCAAAATCTTTGATAATATTTTCAAGCTCACTTGCACTCTGCTGATAAATAGATTTATCAATTTTTGAACCAACTTTACGCTCAATCTCAGTAATCATCTTTGAATACTCATAACTGAACTCAGCCAAACGTGTGAGTGTTAATTCATGCTTACACCAATATTTAAAAAATCCACTAATATTAACACTCGGTTGATTACCATCGTCTGCTACAAATAGAACAGAATCATGACTCTCACCTTTAACCCCATGTTGAGTTGAAATATTCTGCACATGCAAGTAATCAGACAAAGCTCTAAACTCATGCATAGGTACATTTAGCACATCTTCATATTTAGAATCCTCAAGCACTTCAACTATTCGCTCTTCGTTCATAAAGTCATACCTTTTAATTCTAACAAGCATTTCTTTTATTGCTACTTCGGAATTATAACAATCAATAACTTTTTCTAAGACATTCTTAACATTTTCCTTGTCTTCATGATGCATAATTCTACATTGCTCATAATTAAAAGATTTTTTATTTTTTTTAATGAAACGAAGCAACTTGCCATACTTTTCTAAAGTATAAAGCTCATTAATAATACTTAGCAAAAACAGCATTAGAAAAAGTCTATCTGGATTTGATTCGTCATTCGTTGTTAATACTTCTACCACTCCATACTTTCCGCCAAACTTGTAGTCATCGATATTTCGAACGGAATTATATAAATTCTCAGCTCCTATATCTTCAAATCTTCTACTATTCAAAAGATATAATACAAGTATATCTGAAAATCTTTCTTGTTTACTGCGAATAACAGCATCTACATTCGATGTTATTATTACTTCTGGATTATAATCCATTTGATCATCACTGTTACCTTCAAATGGCCTTTGCGAATATCTTTCATCATTATATATATTGTTTAATATTGAAATTAACTTAGGTGTTGCTCGATAGTTAATTTCTAGATTAAGTGGCTGCATTAAAGAAAATTCTTTTTCAAATGATCCATCATAATTATCATAGATTTGCTGCATTTTATCTCCTAGCAAATACATTACTCCAGAACTATCTTGCATGGCATCATAAAATATCCTTAATACATCTGCATTTGTATCCTGATATTCATCAATAAATACAACTTGAAATTTATCAGCAATTTTTCTCCTTACAATCGGAAATCTTTCTGAAACCTTTCGAGTAAATGTTATTAAGTCGTCATGCCCCAATCCACCTGTATACAAAGAATTGAACGGAGCTTCGGTATAAGAGATACTTTTTATATTCTTTTTTATCTCTTCAACAGATAAACATCCGTATTTTTCTCTATATCGCTGGTTACTTTCATTGATATGTTGGTCTTGTCCACTATTTTCAATTCTAGCTGCAATTGCTTCCCCATATTCTTCCCAATAAAGGTCAACGATTTCTTTATGTGAAAAAAAACTTTTCAAAAAAGAATTAATATAGCTATGTATAGTTCCAAAGAAAACATTTCTACTATCTATATTTTTTCCTAACTCTTCAGCTGCTCTATTTGTATATGTAATACAAAGGATATTATCCTGCGGATATTCATACAAATGTTCTTCAACCATTTTGCGAATCTTTGTTGTTTTACCACTTCCTGCTGGAGCGTTAACCAAATAAATGTTTTTTATTAATTCTGTAGCCATGCTAATCCCTCACTAATATATTGCGGTTCCATTTCTTCAACATATCCATTTAGAACAACAGAATACATAAAATCTGTTTTTGAGCCTTTCATTGACTTCAATAAGTCTCTAGCAGAAAACTCACTATCAGATTCCCCTAATTTATTATTCGGCAATGGAAAACATAATCCATCATTTTTCTTAATATCCTTCCATTCGGATCTCTTTTTTGTATCTTCAGCAGATATGCCATACTTTTTTGCAAGCATCGCTTCTTCTAAAGTTCTTGTATATCCATCTTTATCAGTCTGAAAAGCGATATAAATGTTATCTCCAACAATATTAGAATTAGAAGATTTCCATCTATACAAATCTTTTACACTTATAGGATTTTCATCATTGTAGAAATGCTTAATCGTCGCATTAGTTGTAGATGATTTCTTTATTTCTTCAATTTTTATCTTATCAGCATCATAGTCTATGTCTGTAAATATTAGTGTTTTTATCCCTAATAAATTTACTAGTTCTTCATATTTATATGCATATGCACCGCCAACTTGTATAAAGGCTATGTACTGATGACTTAGTTTTTCATATCTTTTTAAAGTCATTAATTTGCGAATTAACAATCGCTCTGTATCTCCTTCATACATAATAGCTTTATCCGCAAAAACAATTTCTGAATAGCCTATTTCAAAAAACCAATCAAAGAAATTTGCAAGTTCATGATCTTCCTCTTTAGAACTTTCTCTTAATCTTTTTACTATAACAGAAGGATTATATAGTTCACTCTTAAAATCACCTTTTTTACGAATAACTCTTAGATGACTAAGGCCTGTTACACGAACCATCTCATTCGAATGAGTCGATACCAATCCTTGAATATCCTCATCTTTATAATACTTTAGCAAGTATTTTATAAATACTTGTTGCATTTGAGGATGCATATGGGATTCAGGCTCTTCTATAAAAAATACATTTATCCTTAGCTGGTCAATTGTTTTTTTATACGCTTGAAGACTAAGGTGCATGCTAATCATATTACTGTAACCTAGGCCTTGTGATTCTTCGCCTAAATAATAACCATCTACCTCATATGCCGTTGTAGTTATTCGCTGTAAAAAATCACTTACATTTTCCTCAGTTATATCCATATTCAGCATAAGCTTGCCAGATGCTCCTCCATTAGTTGAAGCTATGGCATTTATTGTATCTTGTAAAGATTTTAACGAGGCGTTCCTAACCTTCTCTTCTATATTCTCATTTTCTATAGGTGCAATTAACTCATCTGGGAGCTTTGATATTACGTCATTCCAATCGTCATCTGTTTTAGCCATTTGCACCATTTGTTGGCTTAAAGTATGTGAAGAATCTGTTTCTATATCATCTAGATTTCTTCCTGCTTTTATGAATTTGAAATTGAAAAGATTATGAAACTCATTAATATCATCCATTTCACAATAATTCAAATAGTTTTTATCACAAAAATAGCAATGTGGTTTTAGTGATAATACATAAATACTTACAAGTATATTTTCTATAGTTCGTCTATAATTTTTTTTCTTTTCTTTTTTTTCTTCGTACTCATTAAATCGTCTTTGCAATTTATCATGATTAGAAGCCACATTTTTAATAAAAAGGGCTCGATCAATTTCATGACCATATTCAAAATAGAATCCATGTTCCGCACCACTTAAATCCATAATGTAATCTGCAAAGAGCTTAATATCGTCTGAAGAAGGATTATAATTCACATTAATTCGAATTCTTGTCGTCTCCATAATTAACCAATCATCCTGATTATTGCTAGGAAACAGCTTCTCAATAAGATTTTTCTCAATTGTTTCAAGTGTCAGTCCATTAATATATGCTTTCTCAAATATTGAATACACACCATCTAGCCAACTCCTTATACATGTAGCTGGAATATCTTTACTTTCATATCGCCACTTTTTATTATCAAATATCTTTCTAAGCAGTGACATTAAGGATGTCTTTCCACTATTATTTGCACCTGCCAAAATAGTTACATTTTTATCAAATGTCAGCTCAGCTTTTTGAAATTGTCGATAATTGTTAATTTGTACACTACTAAGTTTCATTATTAACCTTGTATGATTAATTCAGAAGCAAATTAATCTACTTTCCTTTCTTTTTGATAACTGTGCCATAATACATTCAGATACTGTGGACTTTTGATTTGTTTTCTGTAGCTTTGACTACTACACAGGAGTGTATTGCCATTACCTTTATCTGAATTGTTTATAAGCTGGATGTGCCATTTATATCAGAGCACTTATTTCAATCAAGTGTACGAGGATAATCGTTGGTGGATATCACAGTATCAATCTTAATTGAAAGGAGAACGTTATGATTTACGTCGGCATTGATATTGCCAAACTCAACCACTTTGCTACAGCCATATCTTCTGATGGCGAAGTGCTACTGGAGCCTTTTAAATTTACAAATGACAATGATGGCTTCTGTCTACTGGCTTCCAAACTCAATTCTTTTGAGAAGGACCAGATCATCATTGGTCTTGAATCTACGGCTCACTATGGCAACAACCTTTTGATGTTCTTAGTACCAAAAGGCTATAATGTTTGCCTTATCAATCCTATTCAGACTGCGCAAATGAGAAAGAACAACATTCGCAAAACCAAGACTGATAAGGTTGATACTATCATTATCTGTAAAGTTTTAATGATGCATCCCCACAGGTTCGTTACGCTCTACGACATAGGTCTTATACAGCTAAAGAACCTCGGAAGGTTCAGACAAAAGATTGTGAAGCAGCGAACTCGATTAAAGATTCAGCTGACTTCTTACTTGGATCAAGTTTTCCCTGAACTACAGTATTTCTTTAAATCTGGAATACATCATAAGGGATGCTATGCGCTTCTTAAAGAAGCACCTACGCCTGAAGCCATTGCCTCTATGCATTTGACTCATCTTACACACCTTTTGAAAGCCGCATCCAAAGGTCATTTTCAAAAGGAAACTGCAGTAGAATTAAGAGTTCTAGCACAGAAGTCTGTCGGTTCAAGCGACAAATCTTTATCTATTCAAATCACTCAGTCTATTGAACAGATTGAGCTATTGGATAGGCAGTTAGAATTAATTGAATCCGAGATGAAAGACATTGTCACATCGTTGGATTCTGTAATAATGACCATACCTGGCATTGGCTATGTCAATGGCGGTATGATTCTTGGTGAAATCGGTGATATCACTCGATTCTCCAATCCGAGTAAGCTTTTGGCCTTTGCTGGACTTGATCCATCTGTTTACCAATCGGGTAACTTTGAAGCCAAGCACACTCGTATGTCAAAACGCGGCTCAAGAGCCTTGCGTTATGCCTTAATTAAGGCTGCACATAATGTTGTTAAAAAACAAGACTTTCAATAATTACTATCATCAGAAAGTATCTGAAGGCCGTTCGCATTACAATGCTTTAGGCCACTGTGCAGGTAAGCTCGTTCGCATCATTTATAAGATGCTAACTGATAATGTTTCCTTTAACCTAGAGTAGCATAGGTCTTACATAGATTTTTTGAAAGGCCTTCGCTAGAAGGTCTAGTTAAGGTCAGCTATTTTTAGCCTCATAAGTCAAACGAATTATTCGCTAAATTTTTTCTTGACTATTCATAGCTGGTCTCCTGATTCAGATCAGTTTCTTTAGTGTAACCATCGTCGCAGCTCTCATGCTCATGAGGATTGTCAAAATATTCATCTATAGAGTTTAAATTCGGGATTTTCTTAGTGTATTGTTCAAAATATATTTTTCATCTAAAGTTTCAAATTGAAGTTTTCTCTGTTATAGACCAAATTCATCTTCATAGTATTCTCTACAAGATACAACCTCTATTCCAGTCAGCCATAAAAGATCACTCAATGACGTTGCCTCTAAATCTTCAATAGGCTTTTCGATTATTATATCTTTAATAGTGAAAGTATACGGTCTATTCTGCTCTAACTCATCGCCAACATTTTCATAATACGGAATTGTATATGGATAGCTTTGAAAATCTGAAACAATCATAGCTACATTTGTTTCGCCATTAGTATTTTTTCTGGAATTAATCCTTCATAAAAAACAGTAAATGCACCATAGACTCTTGTTCTTGCTACTGATTCCTCCACTTCTTCTGTTATGGGATTTATGAAATCTTCTCCAGTTGTATTCTCTGAGACTGTTTGAGTACAGCCAGTGCAAAGCATTGCTATTACTAAAACTGCACAATAGATTCTTTTCATTATTTTCCCCCACTATATTAGTCTTAATCTTTATTTAAATATAACACCATTTTATGAACATTGTCCATTTAATGTAGCCGATAATGTTTCCCAATTTTTAAAAATAATAAAATAGTTAATTTCTTAACAGCAAGAGGACAGCAGTAACACTGTCCTCTTCTCTCTATTTTGCATGTAGATTTTCAATGCTTTTTTGTCAATCAAAGCTGCGTCGATATCAAAAGCTTTTTATAAAGTTTCATCATAGCTATAGCCACTTGTTGGATTAAACATCTCCAGAAAGCTTGAAATCTGATTACAATATTTTTTTGCATCTGGATGTTGTATATCTTTCATCCAAGACAAAATTGTATCCATCATTTCATTTACGTTATTCTGGCAAGATAAGAGATAATATTCTCCATTGCCTCTGGTATTGTTAAAATGATAGTATTCATCCTGCATTTCACGAAGATTTCTATAAGCCTCAAAGTTGTTTATGGCACCAGGTATCCAGTTTCCTTTCTCCTGTTCATAAGTTAGATATGCAAACATCTCCATATCATTTGCAGCTAAAGGATTTACTTTGTTTAGGTCAACTTTGCACGCTTTAACATTTCCATCTTGATCTTTCCATCGACATAATATGATAGGATTTTCTTCTGTACTTTCTTCAGCTACATAAGCAACAACCTTTGTACTCTTACCTTCACTCAGACTGTAAGTCATAAAGCCAATGGATTTTAAAGATTCTCCTATGGAATCTGGATTTATTTCTTCTATAGCACCATACAAATGAGCACTTGTTCTTTTCTTTTCATCAAGCTCACTTATACCTGCTGAAATATCCTCTGTTGGCTCTTCTTTTAGAAATTCTGATGAAGCCAGTTCCTTCATCTTAAGCACACAATTTTCTGTCATTTTTAGATAGATATCTATAAGGTCAGCTTTCTGTTTATCAAATATTTGACCTATCGTTTTTTGATACTCCTCATCCGCCCACATTTTTCTTACTTCTCCCTCTGTAGAAAAATGACAATGAGTATATGTGGCACCAAAATCTAATCTATCTCCATCAAGGCCAATGTTCATGCACATATTCGACATCCCATCGCTAACTGCAGTAGCTTGAAATTGAGGATAGACCTGTTCAATAAGAGATTGAAAATAATTTTTTGTGTTCGATTCAAATGTTGAATCATTCATCATTTTTCTTATTACAGATATATCAATTTCAACACTGCACTGATACAGTTCGCCAAAATTATTACCTACTTGATTCATGCTATTGTTGTACCCAAGGTTATATCCTTTTGCATTTGTTCCGTTTTCATAATCAGTTAAACGAAACGAAATATCCGGATACTCACTACACCATTGCTTGTAATATGCTACTGGGTCATCAGTCTTTGAATTTTCAGAGGTAATATTTATTTTAAAATCCTCTTTACTTGTCTTGCTATATATTTGTTTATAAGCAGCGCTTATATCAGATATATAGCTTAATGTTGAACTTCCTATTTCCATAAAACTCCTTTCTGCAGCTCATCTGTCAGTCAAAGCTGCTCCGCTCTCCAGAAAGGTCCGAGCGGTAATAATTTATCTAAAAAAGCACTTATCCCAACTTCACTCCGTTGAAATAAGCGCTTCCTTAGCTTTAAAAAATATTATTAAAATTTCTATAGTCCTACACAACCTCACAATAAATATTTATCTTTGTAGCTCTGATCTGTTAATGGATCATCTTGCCAATTATAGCCTTGAAAATATGTCATTCCTGTATTACAAATATCTACTCCATATGGAATATCTACATGATGGCTAGAGTCAACTGTATAATCTTTCCCATCTATTTTTATGACAGTTCCAACAGGAGCTTCTCTAAACCCTCTACCCTCCGTATAAGATTTATATTGCATATCATAATCTTCTTTTCGTATGCATACCCCATAATTACCTGATTTACTGTAGAAGTATTCTGCAGTCCTGTCACCAATCTTTAGTGTAAAGAATGAATTTGGTTTTATACCTGCATCTTCCAAAAACCTTCGTTCATCATCATCGGAAATATCAAAATAATCTGGTATATCAGGTGACTCACACATACAATCCCAATATGTTCCATACCACATTGCACCTTCATTCTGCCTTCCTTTTGCCATTTCAATCAAAGGCTGTCCAATACTATTATTCCAAACCGCCATGGGATAGGATTTTCCATCGGGAGCTGTATATTTATAGTAACTACCATTTTCTAAATTAATGACATTGTTTTCATCAGCCTTGATTTCTTGGCACCAACTCAACTCAATCTCAGGAAAGTCTTTATATAGATATTCCTTACCATCCTTAAATATCGACCCCTCGTTACCCACGCCTCCATCACAATGAAAATTAAACCATTCCAGTTCTGCTAATCCTGGTTTTGCCAATTTATAGATATCCTTATCATAGCATTCAGATTTTTCACTCATAGAAGCCAATGTTATATTTGTTTTTATATCAATTCTATTAATGATTGAATCTAAATGAGGCTTGCGATTTCCTATTTGTTTTTTATTCCTACATAAAATAGACAAGAGTGAAATATCGTTATTTAAAAATGTATTGTTAATCCTCATATTTAATCCTCCGAAAAAGAAAGCACCTATCTCAACTTCATTCCATTGAAATAAGCGCTTCCTTTGCTTTAACATTACTATATGTTATATATCGTCTATCAAGATTATTTTAATCCGTATAATCCTAAATGTACTCATAATATTTCTATAAATTTTATCATAAATTATATTTCATCATCTCATTCCAATTTATAAATATAATATATTGCTAATTCAGGTGATAATGTTATACGTTTTGATGAATCAGATCTAGAAAGTGTAGCATCCCATCTCGGAGACACTTTCATATTCAACGATTCTATATTATTCTTATCATATGTATATCTACCCAAAACAACAGACTTACCGGTTGCCCAATTAGTTACTCTTATATTATCAAGTCCATGGCTTGATCTTACACCATTTAAAATTAATGAATATGCGACAGCACTTTTAGGGACTGTACCACTATTCACATCAAATCGAACATTTCTCGAAGTTACCCCAGAATTGATTGTAATTGTTCCTTCTGAACAAGGGACAATAAGTTTGTCAACTGAATACTCTGGACCACCAATCGAGAAACTATAAGAAACAGAACTTGATTTATCACCAATTACACGCACATAATAAGTTCCAGTTGAAGGAATGCTAAATCGATATCCAGTTCTTCTAGAACCATTAAAATACGTAGAAAAAATTTCCGTATTTAAAGAGGAATTAATTACATAGTATTGAATTCCTTTTCCATCTCGACAAGTAAAATGGTTTTCACCAGAATTAAGATATACAGAATACCAATCCTCATCTGAAGCCGATGTACTACCAGAAACATAATTACGACCTATATCTGAACCTTTAAGACAACCAGTCATAGTTTGGCTAAATGGTTGTATTGGCGTTGCAGTATCATACGTATTGTTACTCTCAACCTCTTTGGTAGTAGCCGCCAAACATTCTACTTTTAGCATTGTACATAGCAATAACGAACAAATTACAAAAGACAATCTTCTAAAAAGTTTAAAGTGTTTTCTTCTATACATATAGTTTCTCCTTTCAAAAAAAGCATTCAAAATAGCTACATAATATATCTATTTCAAATGCCTCCATGCAATTATTTAGTTTTTAATAACTTCTTAGGTAGTCTTGGCTCATAAAACCGTCCAAAACACAAACAGTTAGCCTTTTTCTTAGCCACATATTCCGTAGCCTGTAATACTTTCTTGGCCATAATCTGTCTTTTACTCATGCTAATCCCCTCCTCAACAGATACATTTTCTGACTCAAATATATCATCTACCAAAATCATTTCAATAGATAATGCACGAACGACACGATTAGAAGCACGAACAACATTCAACACTCTTGTTGCTTTTTTTTTGTAATGATAAACTAATGTTGAACACCAAATATATGAGGGGAGAATAATATGACACTAACATCCTATATATGGGAACTAATTATAAACATTGTAGAATCCAGCCTACTATGTATCTTCTTGAATGATAAACTAACGTCAAAAACAGATTTTCCCTTACTGGGAAAGCTTCTATATTTGTTAGGGATTATTCTATCCACAAGTTTACTAAGCTTATTTCATATTTCAATACCTATTCGTTTCTCTCTTATTTTCTTCATATGTATCCTTTTCTCTGCTATCTTTTACAGTGACTCTGTGTCAAAAAAAATAATATGGACAAGTATCTATTTTGTTATATGCTTATCTGCCGATAGTATCGTCGCATTAATTCCTCAGTTATTCTTTAGTGCCAATACCATTGCCACTAATGCAGGCGGAGCTCTTAGAGTTCCATTTACATTGCTGTACATAGCTACAATCGCTTCATTTGTTTTTATTTTCCACTATATTAAGAACAATGAGTTAAGCATGACTCGTTTTCAAAGAATAATCTATATTTTAGTATGTATCATAGGGTTCTTCTTCGGAGAATATATAACATCTATCACATTAGAATCCGCTGAAAAATTCAACGACAAGTCATTCACCAATAACATGATTTTGGTATGCACAATCTATATATCCCTATTTCTTTTACTACTAATATTCATATACAAATTAGCGTATGCAAATGCCTTAAATATCGAATTAACCACTAAACAACAACTATTTGAACTAGAAAAGAAAGAATTTTCTAATCTTATAGCATCTACTGAATCATTAAGACAGATGAAGCATGAGCTGACTCTGCATTTAAATACTATCAACTACTTATTAAAAGAATCAAAAGTAAATGACGCCCTAGTTTATATCCGCCAATACCTAAGTGTAGTTGATGACTCACACCATCTCCCTGCAACAGGTAACACTGCAATTGATTGTATTATTTCAACTACAATTCCTGAAGCAAAATCGAAGGGGATTCGTATAAGGACCTCCATTTTCATACCAGACTTATTTCCTTTAGATGACCTTAGCACATGTGCTTTGTTGGGAAATCTATTCACTAACTCTATAGAAGCCTGTATGGAACAAAAGGCCTCAGATACGACAATTGAACCATTTATTGATTTTTCAATAAAACCCGTACAAAATATGATGCTTATTAAAATTGATAATTCTTTTAATGGAGAATATAAAGTAGATGACCAAAACCACTTTTTATCTAGAAAAAGAAACTTTTCTAAACCAGGACTTGGATTAAAGAGAATCGAAGAAATCACAGCGCAATTCGACGGAATTATTGATATTAATACTAACAATAACATTTTTACTATATCTATTATGTTTCCACTAGTGGAGGGAGCCAATGAATATCGCAATAATTGAAGACAATCCTGTAGAATCAAATCGTCTTAACGATATTATCAATAATTGGAGTAAATCTAAAAAAGTTAAAAATGATATATTTACCTATTCATCCGCAGAAGCTTTTCTCAAAGCTAATAAAACCATTCCAAAACTCTCAGTCATTTTTCTTGATATTGAGATGAGCGGAATGTCAGGCATAGAGCTTGCACATAACCTTAGAAATATGAATTATGATGGGGAAATTATCATAATAACTGCTTTTCGGGAATATGTATTTCAGGGATACAATGTTCACGCATTAAATTACTTATTAAAGCCAGCAGAACCTGTCAGCATTGGAAAATGCCTTGATGATGTTTATAAGAAATCTCTTAGCGAAGTCTATACATACCACTTCCGCTCAGATGTTATATCTATTCCATTTGCAGACATAATTTGCTTTGTAAGTAACCTTCATAATGTTGATATAGTAACTGCTGACAAAACTTATTCTGAGCACAAATCATTTGGGGAGGTTGTTAATAATCTTCCGTCTACGTTTGTACAAGTACATCGTTCTTTTGTAGTGAATCTTGCTCATGTATATAGTATTTCTAAAAATACTATAAAACTATCAAATGGTACTGAAGCCAGCATCGGACGTTCCTTTGCAAAGGATTTATCAACTAAATTTATTAATTATTCTACAAGATTAGATTAAAAAGGATTCTTCAAAAATGCATAGTTTATCCAAACTCATTGTTACCAGACTTATCAGTATTTCTAATACTAACTATTCTTCTGATGATATAGAAGTCTTTATCTACGGAGTAGAATGTACCCTAAATGAAGTTCTCACAGATTCAATTATTATTCTGTGGGGAATTTATACACATACTGTTATAGAACTATTAGTCTGGCTTACTGTTTTTACCCTCTTTAGGCACCAAACAGGCGGACTTCATTCTAAAAGTAATCTACGCTGCTTTTTATACACCATCTCTATAGGTATATTAGTCTCTTTCTTCTGCAAAATAAATTTTCCTATGATTTTCGAATTTCTGCTATATGCTTTTTCTCTTGCTATAGTACTATTACTAGCACCTAGAGAAACATCTAAAATTACTCTATCCTACAGTGAAACGAAAAATAAAAAAATCTTTTCTTCACTAATTGTCATTATCACATTTATGCTTTCTCTATTATGTCCTCATGACATAAAAATGACTCTAAACTACTCCATCTTTGTGAATTGCATTCTTCTGTTACTAGATTTTTTTCTAAAAGATAGAATGCATTTACTAAGCTAATTATGTTATTCGTGCTCCTAATATTGTTATTCATGCATTATCTATTGAAATCAAAATAGGACATGATATATTCAAGCTAGATTGAAGCTGCTTGGAGGTGAATGAACTCGTCGAAAATTCTTGAGGAAATTGGCATGATTGTCCAAATGATTAGATTCCTTTATATTTGCTATCTAATTGCTGTAATCATTAGAGGTTTGTATTTTTGAAAGGATGGAACTTTATGAAGAAAAAATTAAATTCGTTTTTATTAGTAATGATATTAGTCGTGACCTGTGTTTGCATTAGACCATTAACGGCTATAGCGGCAACGAGTAGTTCTGTGACATCACGTTCTGCAATGTCACTTGCACTAGAACCTGGGAGAACAGGAACATCAAATACAATCAGTTTTAAATTCAATGGTTTGCCTGATAATGCTATGGTTGACTCTATAAAAATAGATTGTACTGATGCAAAAAAAATTGGTAATGGAATGGGAGCAATAGCGCCAATGTCAATGACCATAACTAATCCAAGCGGTTTTGTGCAAAATGTTCCGTGGGGAAGCGGAAATATTACCAACACAAGTGTTTTTAATGATTTATCTGCCAAAGGTACTTGGCAAATAAGTATGACTGGTAGAAATGTTGCACCTATTACAGCTGGTTCCAGATTTGTGGCTGGAGTTAAATATTCAAATGTGAAAATGACTATTACATACTATATTGAAAATTAAGTTTATAAATCAAGGCAGGAGCATTTATTAGAAAAGGATTTCCTTTATATAAATGCTCCTCTTTATTAACATGAGAAACCAACAGACTTCATTTTTTTGATAACTGTAATCCTAAAATTTTGTGAAGTTAAAAATATATTATAGACAAAATGGAATACTTATGGAGGCATGATATGAAATTAGTTACAAACTCTTTTGAATACTATCAGTCTAACCAAGGCCTATTATCAATGCTTAATAAAAGCAAAAAAGGAAATCCGCTTATTAACCAGTTAATTGAAAAGAGTGAATTGGAATATCAGCGAAAAATGGAGTCCTTTGGATTTGGTACCACAAAAGATAATGATAAATACAAGAAAGTAGAAACGGCTGCTAATAATCTGGGAGATGCTTTGGCTAGTCTAGGAAAAGAGGATCTGTATAAAGCAGAATCTGGAAAAGAATACGACAATAGTGTGCTTATTAAAAATATCAACAATTATGTAACAGCATATAATAGTACTATTTCAGCGCTAGATAATTGTGGTGGTTCATTAAAGAATAGTTTTTCAACAGAATTTGTTGAAGCATTCAAAGAAAAGGCAGATGCGTTAAACAAAATCGGTATTACATTATCAGCTGATAAAAAGCTTTCTGTAAATCAGGATGAACTAAAAGCAGCTAAAGTAGATGATATAAAAAGCATTTTTAATACTGCATCTGCATATTATAAATCAATTATGAGTAGTACAAGCTCAATCGATACAATTATTAATAAGGCTTTGGCTATGAAATCAGGAACCTATAATGCTAATGGAATTATGTTATTTTAAATCATAGTTGTGGAGGATTATCTATGGAAGTAAGTAGTATATTTGGAAATAGTTTCAATTACATGTTCAAGTCTAATTCAGTGCGCTACAAAAAATGGAAGATGACTGATGAACTAAAAACTAAAATTACAGAGCTCGCAAAAGCAGATGTTAAAAAACGAAAATATATGGATGATGAATATAAAGAGCTACTCACTCATGAATACAAAAGCGTGGGCCCTGATAGGGAAGCTTTAAAAAGAGCTGCTGTTTCTATGATGCATCAATCAAATACTAGAGGACTGAATAGCCTTGAAATATTACTAGGAGGAAATAAATATATCTCCACAGGAAATGAATATGGTTTTGGTCAAGCTACACATTACTATGATGCAGAAGGTGAAGAGGTGCTTTGTTATACAGGTGGTTCTGGATTTGCAGTTGTTCCAACAAAAATAGAAGAACGAGTTTTGCAAGAAATGGTAAGGACATATAAAGCGGCATGGGATGAGGCAAAAGCAAATAGAGATAAACAACCGATAGCTGCTTCTGTAAATATAGATATCACTGGAGTGATAATTGAAGAAAGTACCTTTGATACAACGATATAATATATATTAAATACAAATTGTCAAAGCTAGGATGCGCTTATTTCAACGGAATGAAGTTGAATAAGCGCTTTTTTATCTTTACAGCCTGTTCTAGCATTCTAATGAGGAGCACAGCTCAGACTAACAGATATGCTGAAGAAAGGAGTTTTATGGAAATAGTAAGTACAACATCAAGCTATATTTCAAATTTAAACGCTACTTATAAAAAAACTTATAACAACACAGGTAAAGTTGATTCACAGTTGAATATATCTTCTAATGAGTCCATGATTAAAGACCCATTAGCGTATTACAAGCAATTGTGTAGCAAATATCCGAATATCTCTTTTCGCTTAGATGATTATTTTAATGGCACAAATGCTAAGGGATATAACCTTGGTTATAAGAATAGCATGAATCAGGTGGGTGAAAATTTTGGAGAAATGGGTCAATGTAGTATCGAAATTGATATATCTGTTATTGAAAAAATGATGCAGGATTCTAAATATGAACAACAAGCTAATGGTTGGATTCAGGCATTTGAACAAAATTATGCTGGACATGCTGCCGATGTGGCTAGTTCTGGATGCAGTAATTTTTGCTTTACAATACATGACTTTGGGGATGGAATACAAACAGGTAGAACATGCGGTCATGGTCCATTCTCAACAGAGGAAGAAGTTAGAGAAATGTGGGCCGATGAAGAATATAAAAATAAAGTATCAAATTATGTTGAACAAAAGAAATCTGCTCTAACCGATGCTTACCTAAAGATGCTAGAAGGAAGTCAGCTCAAACAAATTCTTATGTCAAAATCTCTCTACTATACTTCAAGCAATCAAGAAAAATCTGATTCAACACTTGCTGAAGATTCACTTGGGTTATTGGATTCATTAAACATGAATATTTGAGAAAATAAAATACATAATATCTCATTATCACCTTCCATCTAGATGATTGCGTTGTTCGTACATCTAATAACGCTTTTCGTGCACTTTATATTGTCATTTATTAAGCAAATGTTATATTAATCTTATGTAGCTACATGTGATTAATCAAAAAATATAACTTGGGAGGTTAATTATGAAAAAAATAATATCATCATTTCTGTGCATAATTATGATGATGATTCTTGTAACACTCGGACAGCATTCCTGTAACTCCCGGACAGCGTTCCTATAACACTCGGACAAGGTTCCTGAAACATCCGGACAAATGACATCGCAATTCTACTCACTTAGAATGTATGTAAATACATTCTAAGGAGGGTAATGAAATGAGGTGTCTACCAATGATGACTATTACTGAAATCCTTCGCTTGAAGGAAGAAATTCATCTAACTTGTCGTGAGATTGGAGAAGCAGCTGGCTGTTCAAAATCAACTGTTTCTGAAATTTTGTCACGCTGCAAAAAATGTGGGCTCACATACCAAGATGCTTTACAATTATCTCCTGCTAGAATTAATGAGCTCATTTATCCTGACGCTTTTGGGCGTAAGCAAACCAAAGAAGAACCTGACTGGGAGGTTTATCACAAGGAGTTACTTGATAATCCAAGAAGAAACCTCCAATACATTTGGCAGGAAGAATACCGTCCTGAGTATCCTGATGGATACAGTTACAGCAGATTCTGTGCCAAGTACAATGAGTGGAAAGACAACACTGGTAAAAATGTTGTCATGCCTCAGGAAAGAGAGCCAGGCAAGGAACTATTTATCGACTGGATTGGCGATACGCTTCCTTGTGTCGTGGATAACATCACAGGTGAAAAACATGAAGCTCATTTCTTTGTTACAACACTTGGTGACAGTTCGTATCCATTTGTTGAAGCTTTTCCTGATGAAACACAGCTTAACTGGAATCAGGCTCACATAGATGCCTTTGAGTGGTATGGTGGTTTGCCACGCATACTTGTTCCAGATAATTGCAAGACAGCTGTTGTGCATACAAACCTTTATGATCCAAAGATTAATGAGGCATACAATGCATTGGCTCGTCATTATCAGGTCGCTATTATCCCAGCAAGAGTGCGTAAGCCTCGTGATAAAGCCTCTGTTGAATCCGGTGTTGGCTGGCTTGAAACCTGGCTTCTAGAATGGCTTAAGGGACGAATCTATTACAGCTTTGAAGCTCTTAATCACGACATAAGAGAACGTGTCCTAGAGCTTGTTGAAGTAAAATTTAAGCATCGTCCTGGAACAAGAAAAAGTAACTTTATTGCTATAGATAAGCCAGCACTCAGGCCATTACCACAGGACCGTTTTGAAGCCTTTACAACTAGGAAAGTAAGCAAGGTGCCAAACAATTATCATGTAAAATTTGCTGATTTTTATTATTCTGTTCCGTATAGCTACTATAAGCGTAGTGTTGTAATTCATGCCTATGCTAAGAAGATTGAAATCTTCGATAGCGTTGGAAACAGAATCGCTATACACCAAAGAAGGTACGCAGGTCAGCGCTATGTAACCACTACAGAGCATATGCCTGATAATCATAAAGCCATTGCTGAATTCAATGGATTAAATGGTACTTACTACAAGCAAAAGGCTTTTAGGATTGGTCCAAACACCTTTAACTTTGTTGATAAGCTTTTAGCCTCTTATGAGTTTGAAGAGCAGGCTTATAAATCCTGCATGGCTGTAATAAACTTCAGCCATACTTATGGTGATACCAGAGTCGAGAATGCCTGTGAAAAAGCACTTAGTCTTAACTCTGTCACATATACAACCCTGAAAAACATTCTTAAGAATGGTCAGGATATGTTACCAATTAAGCAAAGCAGTTCCGATGCGGACACTCCAACTCCACACCATGAAAATCTCCGTATCGGAGAATGGATGTAAAGGAGGTGCCCATCATGAATTATCAAACTGCCGAGCAATTATCAGCCATGAAGCTGCATGCAATGCGTCTTGAGTATGCAAGACAGGATGAGTTACCAGCATCAGAAGATTTACCTTTTGATGAGAGGATGGCAATGATTGTCACTGCTCAGTACGACGCAAGGCAACGGGCAAAAACTGACAGACTTATAAAACTAGCTTCTCTCAGAGAGCCAACGGCAACGCTAGAGAACATCGATTTTGATTCCATCAGAAAACTCAAGAAAGCTGATGTGGCAAGGCTGTCTGATTGCCAGTGGATTAAAAATGGCAATAACCTAATAATCACAGGCGCCACTGGTGTGGGTAAGACCTACTTGTTATCAGCCTTTGGTAGAGCGGCCTGCATCTTTGGCTATTCGGTTAGATGTTATAGAACTACAAGACTTCTAACTGACTTAACCATAGGCAAGGGCGATGGCTCCTACAATAAGCTGATGCGTGACTTGGTAAAACCTGATTTGCTCATTCTGGATGATTTTGGAATGAAACAACTGGACTTGCCAATGACTCAGGATTTCCTTGAGGTTGTAGAAGAACGTTACCATCATCAAAGAGCTATCGCTATTTCAGCACAGCTTCCAGTGAAGGAGTGGCCTTCGGTTTTCAAGGATCCAACTATTGCAGATGCGGTACTTGACAGAATAGTGCGAAACGCATATCGTTTCGACCTAAAAGGTCCATCAAGAAGACCTACGGTGGAACATCAGCCAGCTGACGCTGGAGATGACAGTTCCAACGCAAACAATTATACTGAAGGAAAATAGATGTCATCTTGTCAACTTGGTACAGGAATCCTGTCCGGATGTTATTAGAACCGTTGTCCGGATAATACAGGAACCATTGTCCGAATGTTACAGGATGCTTGTACCAAATTGGCAAGAATAATCATA
>NZ_FOVQ01000017.1:0-48677 GCF_900115215.1 Pseudobutyrivibrio sp. UC1225
AGAACGTCGTGAGACAGTTCGGTCCCTATCCGGCGCGGGCGGAGGATATTTGAGAGGAGCTGCCCCTAGTACGAGAGGACCGGGGTGGACGGACCACTGGTGTATCAGCTGTCGACCAACGGCATAGCTGAGTAGCCAAGTCTGGACGGGATAAACGCTGAAGGCATCTAAGCGTGAAGCCCCCCTCAAGATGAGATATCCCCTCCTTCAAGGAGATAAGATCCCTTAAAGACGATAAGGTAGATAGGTTCAAGGTGTAAGTGCGGTAACGCATTCAGCTGATGAATACTAATAGATCGAAGGTTTATTCTAAAAAGATGTTTAGCGAATGATTCTCGCAGCACTGTATGAAGTTTTGAGGTTGCTATAAGGTTTTAGCAAGCAAGACAGCTTGCTATTTTACTATCGTAAGTGGCAGAATCAATTAATATGGGGGCGTAGCTCAGTTGGGAGAGCACCTGCCTTGCAAGCAGGGGGTCAAGAGTTCGAATCTCTCCGTCTCCACTAAGAAATTCTTGCTATATAAGCAAGAATTTTTTTATGGCAAAAACTTGAAAAAAATGTGAAGTTTTTGTGATTTTTCTATTGAAAGCGACTAGATATTGTGTTATTATCATTAAGTCGCGTGGGTGAGGGACTCAAATCAATTTTGGGTTTTTCGCTTACGATTTAGGGGACTGGTCAAATGGTATGATAGGGGTCTCCAAAACCTTTGGTGGGAGTTCGATTCTCTCGTCCCCTGTTTGACTAAAGTGCTATAAACGTTGATTTTACGGCGTTTATGAGCACTTATTTTTTTGCTCATAAATCAAAAGTCACCGATTAAAGTCACTGCTAGAGATTACATAATATTAAAAATTTATAGAAAGGTAAGCTAATTCAATAGCATCCAAGGATATTACATAGAGTAGGAATTCATAATAGAATTTCTACTCTTTTTTTGTCTTCATTTTGACAAAAGAAAAATATTCTAAAGGAGGTAGTTTGTATGGACTACGAAAAGTTCAAGGAAAAGTTTACTGAAGATCTAAAGAGTAATCTTGAGGCAAGGGGCTATGATATCGCAAGTATCGAGATTACGCCATCACAGAAGCTTAACCAGGATGCCTATGATGCGATTTCTGTTAAGCTTGAGGATTCAATGATGGGGGCTAGTGGAAACTTCTCAAATCTGTTTGCAGCTTTTGAGAAGGCAGGTGACTATGATTTGATTCTCGACCACGCGACACAATTAATGGATGAGGCAATTTCGCATATGCCAAGTTATGATATGAGTCAGATTACTGATTATGACTTTATCAAGGACAAACTGGTGCTTGAGGCTGTAAATTCAGAAAAGAATGCAGCATTACTTGAGAAGGTACCTCATAAGGATATGGAAGATATTGCCATTGTCTATCGAGTGCTCCTTGGGCAGATGGATGATGGAGTAGCATCGGTTGTTGTTTCAAATGAGATGTTGGAGAAGATGAATGTAACAAAGGAGCAGCTTCATAAGGACGCGCTTATTTCATCTCCAGAGATCAGACCAGTGGAGGTTAATACTTTGTATGGAACAATCGCAGAGCTTCTTCCAGATGTTGATTTAGGAATCCCTGCAGGAGGACCTGAGGATCAGATTCTCGTTGGTACGGTAACAGATAAGCATCATGGAGCTGGCGTAATTGCTTATGAAGGCTTCCTTGATGAGCAGGCCAGGAAGATGGGCGAAGATTTCTATATCATCCCCTGCAGCATTCATGAGGTTCTCTTGGTACCTGAGTCTATGGGCGGAGATATAGAGGCTCTAAAGGAGATGATTGCAAGCGTTAATACCTGCGAGCTTTCACCGGAGGATGTTCTATCGAACAATCTCTATCATTATGATTCAAAGGAAAAAGTTTTTGAGATAGCTGATACCTTCAAGGAGAGAATTGCTGCTAAGGAGCGAGAGTCCGATAAAGAGAAGGAATCAGCTGTAGGGAAGCTGAAGAAGACCCAGGATAAGGTTAAGGAGGCTCCGAAGAAGGAACACAAACCAAAGATTAAGGATAAGCCAGAAATGGCGCTATAAGGATAAAAAAAAGAATACGAGAGGTGAGATTTAATGTCTAAAAAATACTTTTATGGTCGGCGGCAAGCTGACCTTTTTTCATTTATAAGAATTCCACAACTTCTGTTAACAGAGGAAAGGTTTGATAATCTTTCCTGTGAGGCGATGGTATTGTATGGTTTGCTTTTGAATAGGATGTGTCTATCTGCAGAGAATGGATGGTTTGATGATGAAGGAAGGGTCTTTGTTTATTGGAAAGTAGATGATGCAGCTAAAAAGATAAAATGTCACCCCAAAAAGGCAGGAAAGGTTTTTAAAGAACTTGAAGAATTTGAATTAATTGAAAGAAAGAGACAGGGGCTTACAAAGCCAAATCTCATCTATGTATTGGACTTTTCAGAGGAGGTGTCAGATGGACATTTCCAGAAGTGTCAAAATGACATTTCTGGAAATGTCGAAGAGACATCTCAAGAAGTGTCGAATGAACACACTAATAATACTAAGAATAATAAAAATGATTTTAGTGATACTGAGTCTAGTCACGTCTTGTCTAATGATGAAGGTTGTGATGATGAAGGACGGGACAGGACGAGACTTGATTCAGATAATTATTCAGCAATAAGGAGTTATATAGCCCAGCAGATTAATCTGGATGCATTAAGAACAGATTATCCTGACAATCCAATTGTTGATGAGCTTTATGAGCTGATTGTAGATGTGGTGAGCTCCACCAGGAAAGAGATAGTTATTTGTGGTGAAACGAAGCCTATGAGCATTGTCAGGTCGCAGTTCATGAAGCTCAATTTTTTCAATCTATGTTTTGTTTTGAACAGGCTAGAAGAAAACAAGCCTGATATCAGGAATATAAAACAATATCTGTTGGCATCGCTTTATAACTCGCTGATGACTACAGAGTCGTACTACAAAACACTATGCAACAACAATAACTTTCGATGAAGGAGGAACAACAATGAGTAAACCAGTTGTTATTGCGATGGTTAATCAAAAAGGCGGTACAGGAAAGACTCAGAGTACAGAAAACCTGGGGATAGGTCTTGCTGCCGAAGGGAGGAAGGTTTTGCTTATCGATTTGGATCCGCAGGGTTCGCTTACCATTAGCCTTGGGTATCCAAGAACTGATGAGATACCGGTGACTGTTAAGGATATTATGGCGAAGGTGCTTAATGAGCAGCGGATTGAAGATGGTGAGGGAATCCTTCACCACAAGGAAGGCGTTGATTTGCTTCCAGCAAACATCGAGCTTTCTGGAATGGAGCTATCGCTTGTTAATTATATGAGCCGTGAACGAGTTTTGAAGGAATATATTGATTCCGTAAAGACGAATTATGATTACGTGCTTATTGACTGTATGCCTTCACTTGGAATGCTTACCGTAAATGCGTTAGCAGCTGCGGACCAGCTGGTTATTCCAGTACAAGCACAGTATTTGTCTGCCAAAGGTTTGGAGCAGCTTTTACAGACTGTTAGTAAAGTCAGACGTCAGATTAATCCAAAGCTAAACATTGATGGAATCCTCCTAACAATGGTGGATAACAGAACAAATTACGCTAAGGATATCAGTAATCTGATTCGCGAGACTTATGGCAGCAAGCTTAAGGTTTATAAGACTGAGATTCCTCATTCAGTCAGGGCAGCTGAGATAAGTGCTGAGGGAAAGAGCATTTATGCTCACGATCCAAAAGGAAAGGTAGCAGAAGCTTATAGAGAATTAACCAAGGAGGTATTGAAGAATGAAAGAGCGCGCAAACATTCAATTGACCAGTTACGATGATATCTTTGGAGGGGCTAAGGTAGATGAGGCTAAAGCTCCTGAAGGTGATGTAGTAGTTGAGATACCTCTTGGAGAGCTTCACGCTTTTGAGGGACATCCTTTCAAGGTAAAAGATGATGAGGATATGGCAAAGACAGTGGAATCCATTCAGGAGTTTGGTGTTCTACAGCCAGCCATTGTAAGACCTGATGGTGATGGTTATGAGATTCTATCAGGCCATAGAAGACATCATGCTTGTGAGATTGCAGGTCTGGAAACAATTCCTTGTATTGTAAGAGATTTAGATGATGATGCAGCCACAATCCTTATGGTAGATAGTAATTTGCAGAGGGAAGAGATACTTCCTAGTGAAAGAGCCTGGGCTTATAAGATGAAGCTGGATGCGATGAAACACCAGGGAGAGCGAGGAGATTTAACTTGTGGCCAAGTTGGCCACAAGTTGGATGGAAAAAAATCTAGAGATATTATGGCTGAAGAAGTAGGGGATAGCGCACGTAACATTCAGCGTTATATTCGTCTGACAAACCTCTGTCCAGAGCTTATGGATATGGTAGATGATAAGCGTATTGCCTTTAATCCAGCTGTAGAGCTTTCATTCTTAAATCCAACCCAGCAGAAGGATTTATTAGAAGCAATGGAATATTCTCAGGCATTTCCATCACTGTCACAGGCGCAGCGAATAAAAGTCTTAGCTTTGGATAATAAGATCACCCAGGAGGGGATGAACATCATACTTTCTGAGGAGAAAAAGCAGGATGTGGATAGGGTTACTCTTAAGAATGATGTGCTTAAGAAGTACTTCCCTAAGTCATATACTCCAAAGCAGATGGAGGATACAATCATTAAGCTTTTGGAGCAGTGGCAGAAGAAACAAAGAAATAGAGATAATTGTTTATAGCAGTTGCTTTAGCTTGATTCGATGAGTGTTGGTATATTAAATGTGCTGTTGCATATGTCATTTTTATGGTACTCTTATTGTACAGAAATGGATTATGGTTTTAGAAAGCAGGTTTTACTATGATACAGCAAGATATTTCTTTTGATGAAAAAAATATGGATAGTCTATTTTCAATGCTTGATGAAGCTATTGATGATATGGAAAATGGCAGAGTTTTTTCTGAAGAAGAAGTTTGGGATAAACTTGCTAAAGTGAATGTACAAAGATAAATGGCATTTAAGACAAATAAAATAATTGCACGCAAAGGCAGTAGATCAGTTTGGTCTGCTGCTTTTTTTATGTAAAGGAGGTGATGCGATGCAGGAAGAGATTGAGGAGAAAACCGTCCGGTTGGCTATAACAAGTACGAAGCTTTCTATAAGGGCTATAATGGCGGGGGTCAGGCTTTATATGAGGCACAGAGCCAATAAGAGGCTAGATAGTATTGATGCTCATATTCAGGGCAAGCAATCCATTGATGAGTTGGTAAAACAGAATCAGGGCGTTACCAGTATGGAAATTGGCGATAAGGGTATCAAGACTTTTGAAAGAATTGCTAAGAAGTATGGTGTGGATTTTGCAATTACAAAGGATAAATCGCAGAAGCCACCAGTGTATACGGCTTTCTTTAAAGCTAGAGATACAGATGCCCTGGAATCAGTTATGAATGAGTACACCAGAAAGATGATTAAGCGAGAGGAGCGACCAAGCGTACTTGAGAAGCTTAAGCAGCTGGTGGCAAAAGTAAAAGCACAGCCAAAGAAAACACGAACAAAAACAAAGGAGCAGGTCAGATGACAAAAAAGCAGAAACGATTGATTCTGCTAAATGTTCCTTACGTGTTGATGGGACTATTCGCTACAAATCTGGGGGAGGCTTGGAGAATTGCAGAAGGAGCTAGTGTATCTGAAAAGATTAATGGAATATTTGATGCTTTTCCGATAGCGCTTTCTAATTTTCTTCCAAGCCTCAATCCCTTTGATTTGATGGTTGGTATTGGTTTTGGTGTTGTGATGAAGGTGGTTGTTTATATTAAGGGGAAAAATGCTAAGAAATATCGCCATGGCGTGGAGTACGGCTCAGCACGATGGGGAACACAGCAGGAGATAGAGCCTTTCGAGGCTCCAAGATTTGAGGATAATATCATCCTCACCCAAACAGAACGATTGATGATGAGCAGTCGTCCTAAGCAACCTAAATATGGAAGAAATAAAAATGTATGCGTCATAGGTGGTTCCGGCTCAGGTAAGACCAGATTCTTTTTGTTGCCCAACCTCTTACAGATGCATTCAAGCTATGTAGTCACAGATCCAAAGGGAGACCTGGTTGTAAAAGCTGGAAAGGCTCTTTTGAATCACGGCTACAGATTAAAGATTTTTAATACAATCAATTTTAAGAAGAGTATGCATTACAATCCTTTTGAATATATCCACTCCGAGAAGGATATATTAAAGCTTGTAAACGCATTGGTCGCTAATACAAAAGGCGATGGTAAGGCAGGGGATGAGTTTTGGACTAAAGCTGAGACTTTGCTATATACAGCACTTATTGGCTACATTCATTATGAAGCGCCGGAGGAGGAACAGAACTTTAGCACATTGTTGGATTTCTTAAATGCTTCCGAAGTTCGCGAGGATGATGAGGATTTTGAGAATCCCGTTGATCTGATGTTCAAAGAGCTGGAGGAAAAAGAACCTCAGCACTTTGCGGTACGCCAATATAAGAAATACAAATTAGCGGCTGGAAAGACAGCTAAGTCTATATTAGTTAGCTGCGGAGCAAGGCTCGCTCCATTTGATATCAGAGAGCTTCGTGAGATTACTTCTTATGATGAATTGCAGCTTGATACGCTTGGTGATAAAAAGACTGCATTGTTTCTAATCATGAGTGATACAGATGCTACATTCAATTTCCTAATCTCACTTATCTACACCCAGCTGTTCAATCTTCTTTGTGAGAAGGCTGATGATGTGTATGGAGGAAGGCTTCCAGTTCACGTGCGCTGCCTAATTGATGAGACAGCTAATGTGGGCCAGATTCCAAATCTTGAGAAGCTGGTGGCTACAATCCGAAGTCGTGAGATAAGTGCTTGTTTATTCCTACAGGCCCAGTCACAGCTGAAGGCTATATACAAGGACCACTGTGATACCATTCTTGGAAATATGGATTCGCAGCTGTTCCTTGGTGGTACAGAGCAAACTACGCTTAAAGACCTCAGTACAATTCTTGGAAAAGAGACCATCGATATCTATAACGTGGGTGAGAGCCGCGGAGCTAATGCATCTTATTCCACTAATTACCAGAAGCTTGGTAAGGAGTTAATGTCTATGGATGAGCTGGCAGTACTTGATGGTGATAAATGCATCCTAAGACTTCGAGGTGTAAGACCGTTCCTGTCGGACAAATATGATGTTACTCAGCATCCGCTTTATCACGAGACTGGAGAATATGATTCTAGGAATAACTTGGATATTGAGAAGTATTTGAGGGGAGGAATGAAGTTTAAGAAGGGGGAAGTTTTTGATGTGGTTATGATTTGATAATCAAGGACTCTGAGAAATCAGGGTCCTTTTGATATTTATACGAGTGATTTACATAGGCCAATACTGGGGACGCCCAGCGATAGTATTGGTCTATTGGTTTTTTGATTTATCTTGCGTACTGTAATTGAAAATATAAAAAAATACCTTGCGTACTATGGCATATAATTGGTAAAATTATCTTGCGTACTGTAAGGAGGCACTTATGATTAAACGAAAAATATATGATAAAATCCTCGATTGGAAGGAAAATACAAAAGGTTCGAAAGCCTTGCTGATTGAAGGGGCTAGACGAATTGGAAAATCTACAGTAGCTGAAGAAATTGGAAAAAACGAATATAAATCTTACGTATTGATTGATTTCAATAAGGCAAGTAAGAAGATTTTTGATTCATTTGATAACCTGAATGAACTAGATGTATTCTTTCAAACCATTTCACTGGAATATAACACGCGTCTGTATAATCGAGAGTCATTGATTATTTTTGATGAAATACAGAAGTTTCCAAAGGCTCGAGAAGCTATAAAGTACCTAGTTGCCGATGGAAGATATGACTACATTGAAACAGGCTCGCTTATATCTATCAAGGAAAATGTTGAAGGTATAACTATTCCTTCTGAAGAGCGAAAATTAAAGATGTATCCGGTGGATTTTGAAGAATTCATGGATTATATGGGTGAAGATCTTCTTGTCGAGTACATACGTGATTGCTACCAAAAGAAAGTGCCATTAGATCAGAGCCAGCATAAAAAGGCAATGCATCTGTTCAAGGAATATATTCTTGTCGGGGGCATGCCACAATCGGTTGTTGCGTTTAAGAATAATGCAAGAGATTTCTTTGCGGCAGATGTTGAAAAACGTGATATTTTAAATCTTTACAGAGATGATATTCGAAAGGCTGCGCGTAGATACAACTCTAAGGTGTCAGCAATATTTGAAAACATCCCTGGCTATCTTTCAACTCATGAAAAGAAAATCGTATTAAGTGAGATTGAACCAGGTGCAAGTTTTGACAGGTATGATGAACCATTATTTTGGCTTGATGATTCTATGATTTGTAATTTGTGCTATAAGTGTAATGATCCGAATGTTGGCCTAGCATTAAATAAAAACGAATCTGCTGTAAAGTGTTATATGGGCGATACAGGACTTCTTGTAAGCTTGGCATTTGCTGAAAATGAGATTACAGAGCAAAAAGTATTTGCCAACATAATGGATGGAAAATTATCACTAAATGAAGGTATGCTGTATGAGAATGTAATCGCTCAGATTATAGCAGCAAAAGGCAAAAAACTGTATTTCTACACTAGATACAGTGAAGAAAAGCATCGAAACGATATTGAAATTGACTTTTTGCTTTCTAATGACAGTAAGACAAATTATAGACTTAACCCGATAGAGGTTAAATCTTCTAAGAATTATAGTGCAGTTTCTATTGGAAAATTTACAGATATTTTTAAACGTAAGGTTGATAATCCAATGATTGTACATCCAAAGAATCTTGTAGAAGTTGAGGGCATTTTGCGAATACCGGCGTATATGTTTGCATTATGTGATATTTAATAAACAGAATAAGTACTTTACATAGACCAGAACTCTGGGGACGCCCAGAATTTCTGGTCTATTATTATGCCCAAAATCAGGTGCGCAGGATGAGGGTATGAGACGTAACTATAAACTAATTTTTTAAGAAAGGAAAATTCGGAAGCTCGCTGCTTCCGAATGAAGGTGATGAGGATGATGGTGAGATTCCGGATGAAGGAAAAGGGATGATGGTGAGATTCCGAACCAGGTATCAACATGGCATTTTTTAACGAAGGCGTAAACGTAATGGCAACATTAGTATGTGCAATTGGAGCAGGTGTAGGAGCATGGGGTGCGATTAACCTCCTTGAAGGTTATGGTTCTGATAACCCAGGTGCTAAGTCACAGGGAATGAAGCAGTTCATGAGCGGTGGCGGTATCATCCTCGTGGGCATCAAGATCATTCCACTCCTTGCTGGATTGTTCTAAGAGGCATTACTACAACTGAATACGGGAGCTTTTGTTGGGGCTGAGGGCGTTGCTTTCAGCCCCTTTTTTAATGTAACTAAAGACAAGGAGAACAGCATATGGAGTTAATCTTTGATTCGATGGCGGACTACATCAAGGACAAGCTCATCGATGGAATTATATGGGTTCTGACTGGTCTTTTTGATAGTGTGAATGATGAAGTGGCAAACGTAGCCAGCCAGATGGCGAAAAGCCCTGAGACGTTTATTCCAGGGGTGTACCCGATGATTAAATCAACCTCGGAGACGGTGCTGCTTCCAATAGCAGGAATAATTATGACGTTTATAGCCTGCTATGAGCTGATTCAGATGGTGATAGCCTACAACAACATGCAAAACTTTGAGACCTTCATTTTTATGAAATGGTTCGTAAAGACGTATGTGGCGGTGATGGCAATTACCCATTGTTTTGATTTCACGATGGCGATATTTGATGTCACCTGCAAGGTTGCTAAGGATGCAGGAGGATTAATCACAGAATCTACGGCGGTTACTGGCCCGCAGCTATCGCATATGCGAACGATTCTTGAGGGTATGGGAGTAGGTGAGATTCTGGTGGTATATGCCCAGATAGCAGGACTTGCAGCAGGACTTAAGCTGATTTCGATAATCATATTCGTGGTTATCTATGGACGTATGATTGAGATCTATCTACTTGTGAGTATGGCTCCACTACCATTTTCAACCTTTGGAAATAAGGAGCAGAGCCATATTGGTCAGAACTATGTAAGAAGCTTGCTTGCCATTGGATTTCAGGGATTCCTGATTTTGATAGTTATAGGAATCTATGCAGTGCTGATTCAGAACATCAGCATTACAGATGACATTGTGGGAACCATTTGGGGAATCATGGGCTACAACATACTTCTGGTTTTCAGTTTGTTCAAGACAGGCACATTATCAAAGAGAGTATTTTCAGCACAGTAAGGAAGGAACGATTATGGCGATAAATGTAAAAGTCCCAAGCGATTTATCCAGGGTAAAGGAAAAGGTGGCTTTCGGGCTGACCAAGAGGCAGTTTGTGTGCTTTTCACTGGCGGCGCTGATTGGCATTCCTGCATTTTTTCTCATAAAGAAATTGCCGGTAGATGTGAGTGTACCGACTTTGGCGATGATGGCGGTGATGATGCCGCTATTTTTTGTGGCTATGTATGAGAAGGATGGGGACACCCTGGAGTTAATTATTCAAAGAGCGATTGAATTCAAGCTTGGGAAGAATCAGGAAAAAGTGCTCTTTGACAGGATGTACAACAACGGTATTTGTCTGGTGGATGGTGATTTCTACTCCAAGACAATTGAGTTTAAGGATACCAACTACAAGCTGGCTTCCGAGGAGGAGAAGCAGCTGATATTTGAGAATTGGAAGAAATTCCTTAATTACTTTGATACCAGTGTGGAGTTTGAGATTACCTTTGCTAACGTATATGCGAACCCCGATAGATATAAGAATCATCTTTGCATCAAGTTAAGTGGAGATGACAAGGACAACCTTAGAGAAGAGTATTCTAAGATGCTTATTGAAAACTTGGGTTCAATGGAGAATGCACTTATAAAAAAGAAATATCTTACTTTTGGAGTGCATGCTTCATCTCTTAAGGAAGCCAGAGGCAGACTTAAGAAGATAGAGGAGAAGGTTATTGAAAACTTTGAAGATATGGATGTGAAAGCCAAAACCTTAAACGGGAATCAGAGAATGGAATTGCTGAATAAGTTGAAGTTTGGTCAGGGATCTTTAGAAAGAAACATCGACTATCCAACAAAAAGCATTTTCAAGAAGGCTGGCTATTATGGTCAGGTCACAAGCTTTTCTTATGATGCTCCAGAGATTTCAGATCAGTTTATTGAGGAGCTGTTGGAACTGGATATTGAGCAGGTTGTCAGCATCCATTTACAGTCGGTGAATCAGCATGAGGCAATCCGAGGAGTGAAGCGTACCATTACTAACATCGATTCAAACAAAATTGATGAGCAGAAGAAAGCTATCAAGGGTGGCTATGACATGGATCTGATTCCAAACGACCTTAATCTTTACGGGCAGGATGCCAGCTCAATGCTTTCAAATCTGCAGAGTCAGAACGAGCGAATGTTTAATATGACATTTCTTCTTATGGCTACAGGAAAGTCCAAGGAGAGCCTTAATAACAATGTGAAGCAGCAAAAGAGCATCGCCCAGCAGTTTAGCTGTGAGACTTATCCTTTGAACTATAGGCAGTCGAAGGCGATAAAGAGCGTGCTTCCACTAGGGGCAAACCTTATCAGGAAGGATAGGAAGCTTACCACTTCTGCGGTGGCGGTATTTGTGCCCTTTCTCGTGCCGGACTTACCCAAGGTGGATGAGAATGATTTGTATTATGGCACGAACGCAATCACAGGAGAGCTGATTTTTGCTGACAGGAAAAAGAACAATAATCCAAATGGAATGTTATTTGGAAAGCCAGGTTCTGGTAAATCACTGGCGGCAAAAAGAGAAATCGTAAATGTGGTGCTGAGCTCAGATGATGACATTATCATCAATGATCCTGAGCGAGAGTATGCGCCGCTTGTAAATCTTTTTGGCGGGCAGGTGATTCACATCAGTCAGAAATCAAATCAGTATATTAACCCGATGGATATCAATGACAATTACTCTGATGGGGAGGATGCAGTTTCACTGAAGGCGGAGTTTTTATTATCCCTGTGTGAGCTGATTCTAAATCAAAGAGATGGGCTGACAGGTATTCAAAAGACCATCATTGATAGATGCATCAGAAATGTATATGCCAAATATTATCAGAATCCAATACCTGAGCGAATGCCACTTTTGGAAGATCTCTACAAGGAGCTTATGAAGCAATCTGAGCCGGAGGCGAAAGAGGTTGCCACTTCTATGGAGCTTTATGTGAAAGGCTCTCTAAATGTCTTTAATCATCGCACCAATGTGAATATCAACAACAGAATAGTTTGCTATGACATCAAGGATTTGGGCAAGCAGCTGAAGAAGGTGGGAATGCTTATCGTGCATGATCAGGTGTGGGGCAGAGTCACAATGAACCGTGATATCGGAAAGACCACACGATATTACATGGATGAGTTTCATCTTCTTTTGAAGGATGAACAGACTGCAGCATATTCCGTAGAAATCTATAAGCGATTCAGAAAGTGGGGTGGTATTCCTACAGCGCTGACACAGAATGTAAAGGACGTATTATCGAGTCCGGAAATCAGCAATATCTTTGAAAACTGCGAGTTTGTGTACATTCTCAATCAAGGTGCTGAGGACAAGCAAATCTTAGCGGAAAGTCTTGGAATCAGTGATGCCCAGCTCAAGTATGTGACCAACGTTCCACCGGGAAAAGGGCTGATGTTTTGCGGCAGCGTGGTAATTCCGTTTAAGGATAATTTCCCGAAGGATAACCTGCTTTATAAGTATCTGACTACAAGGCCTGAGGAGCTGGCACAGATGAATATGACGGGAGGTATGTGATGTATGACTACAATCAGGATGATAACGTAGGTGCTGAAGCCTTACCCTATGGGCAGAGGGCAGCCAGTGATGCTCATAAGCTGACCAAGAAGCTGATAAAGAAACAGATTCAAAGAAGGCAGATTGAAAGAGCCAGAGCACAGGCAGCGCAGCAGACTTCAAGGGCAGCTGCAGAAGCTGGCAAGAAGGTTGCAGAGGAGGCAGCTAAGCTTGCTAAATCTGCAGCAGAATTAATGAGGAAAGCTGCACAGACTGTAGTTGAGTTTGTGGCTGCAAATCCTGTAGTGCTTGTAATCCTGGCTGTTATTCTAGCGATTTTCATTGTGATGCAGTATACGAAAGTCGGTCTTACGGCATTACTTGGTTCACTGGGTGATACGTTTATGGCGGGCACTTATACAGCCTATGATGAGGATATCATCGGTGTGAATTCAGATTACACCAAGCTTGAAAAAGAACTTAGGAAAACAATCAATAATACGGAGAAGGATTTCAAAGGATTCGATGAGTACGAGTATCAGCTTGAAGAGATTGGTCACAATCCCTACGAGCTGATTTCTTATTTAACGGTGGTGTATGAGAACTTCACCAGACGCGATATGAAGCAGAAGGTGAAGGAGCTTTTCGATGAGCAGTACGACCTTAAGTATTTTCAGAGGACTGAAACGAGAACCAGAACAGTTACCAGAACTGGCTACAGGACAGTGACGGGAAAAGATGGAAAGCCTGTAATTGAAAAGTACACCTATGAAGCTGAGGAAGAATATCAGGTGAAGATTCTTACAGTGAAGCTTAATAATAAAGGGCTAGGCTCAGTGATTAATTCGAAGCCACTGAGAGAGGTTCAGAAGCAGCGTTATCAGATGCTGTTGCAAACTCAGGGAAATAAGCCAGAGTTGTTTGATGATCTTTATACGGATGTAGAGATTCCTGATGATTTGGAGGTTCCGCCGGAGGCACTGACTGACCAGACTTTTGCAGCAATGATTGCAGAAGGAGAAAAGTATTTGGGACGCGCCTATGTGTGGGGAGGTTCCAATCCAAAGCAGGGATTTGACTGTAGTGGATTTGTCTGTTGGGTGCTGAATCACAGTGGCTGGAATGTAGGCAGAACTGACTGCAACGGTCTGAAGGCTAAGTGTACTGTAGTATCTGAGGCGGAGGCAAAGCCTGGAGATTTGATTTTCTTTAAGGGCACTCAGAAGAGTAAAAAGGGAGCCACCCACGTGGGAATATATTGCGGCAACGGGATAATGCTCCACTGTGGAAATCCTATCCAGTACACATCCATTGAAACCAAGTATTACAGAAATCACTTTTTATGTTTTGGTCGATTGCCAAAGAATTAGGAGGAAGCATGTTTGAAAGATTAGATAAACTCAGAGCGGAACTCAAGCGAGCAAAGGCGAAACGCGCTGAGTGGGATGGGAAGGTAAAGGCTTTGGAAAAGAAGGTTGCTGAGATGGAAAAGACCTGCATCCACGATATGATGCTTGCTGCAGATCTGACACCGGAGCAGCTGGCAAACTTAATCGCTTATTCAAAGGATAATTTGCCAGGAGGAAAGACAATAGAAGAAATCGCAAATACGAATATTACAAAGGAGGATGATTCTTATGAAGAGGATGAAGCTTAAATTGATGATGCTGACACTTGCCGGAGCATTAACATTGGCATTTGTTCCAATCACAGCAGAGGCTCACGTGCCAGCAAATGTAGATACGTCAGTGATAGATGAGGAGGAAGATGAAGATGTCGATGAAGGTGATGATGTTTATGAGGAGCACAAGTCTCTTACACCAGCTGGCAATCTATCGATTGTGGATGATTTCGACGAAAAGGAGTCTGAAGGTAAGCAGTTTATCACAGTTACTACTAAGAATGGAAATATCTTTTACCTTATTATTGATAGGGATGACAATGGGGATGATACAGTTCATTTCCTCAACCTTGTTGATGAAAGAGACCTGCTAGATCTACTGGATGATGACGAAAAGAAGGAGCTAGAGAAGGAGAAGAAAGCTGCAGAAGCTACTCCGACAGTCACAGCGGAAGAACAAAATCCAAAGGATAAAGGCGGTGATACACCTAAGGAATCTAAACAAAAGACCACCAAGAAAGCCAATAAAAGCGATATCTTTGTTATATGCATTTTGATAGGAATGGCTGGAGTAGGTGGTCTTTATTTTTATAGTAATAAGGCAAGCTTCATCAAGAAAAAGACAGGGCCAATCATCGATGATGGAGAGGAATATATTACAATTCCATCCGGTCCAGTGGATAAGGATTATGATGATATCCCTGTGGATTAGGAGGTGTTAGTTGGCAAAACGTGTTAATCGCATTACTGTCCGGCTCACGGATGAGGAGCTGAGGAGAATGAGATTTAAGATGGATGAGCTGGATATCTCAAATATGAGTCTATACACCAGGAAGATGCTGATGGATGGGTATTGTGTGAAAATGGATACCAAGGACATCAGCGAAATGGTGTATCTGCTTCGCATGTGCTCCAACAATTTGAACCAGTACGCCAAGAAGGCCAACGGCATGGGCGTGGTCTATCAGCAGGATATAAAAGATTTGCAGCAGCGTTTGGATGATATCTGGGACAACTCGAAAAAGCTTCTGAAGAAATATGAGGCAATCAGTTAGTTGACATCCTTGCAATTGTAAAAATGTTGAAATAGACTCAAAGAAAAAGATTTCAAATGGGAGGTTTTGATATGTTTATCTTGAGAGTTTTACTGAAAATATTACTTTTTCCAGTGATTGTGCTTCTTACAATTGCATCACTTTTAACCAAGGCTTCTATTGAAATTGGAGGAAGGCTTGGAGGTATTATCATCAATATCTTTGCAATCCTTGGCATCATAAATCTCTTAGGTCGCGATTTGCCTACAGCGGCAATCAGTGGAGTAGTTATTCTGCTTGTTTTGCTAGCTTTATTTTTCGCAGCAAACCTGCAGCTGTTTTTTGATTCACTTCTGGATACATTGAAGCGGATCTAAGTAGAGAATTTAATATTGTTAAACGAGCAGTCTTTCTGGGAACGGGGAGGCTGCTTTTTGTATGGGAGGGAATCTTATGGCAGCAACGAGACTAATGGCATTGCACATTGCAAAGGGCAAAAGTATAGCAGAAAGCTTAACTTCCAGGCTTGATTATTACAAAAACAAAGACAAGACAGATGATGGAAAGCTTATTTCAACCTACGAGTGCGATAAGAGAACTGTTGTAGAAGAGTTCATGCTTTCAAAAAATTTATACCACAAAACTAAGAGAGCAATTCGTAAAAACGAAATAATAGCTTACCAGATAAGGCAGTCTTTTAAGCCAGGGGAGATAACTGCAGAAAAGGCCAATGAGCTAGGTTACGAGCTGGCCATGAGGTTCACTAAGGGAAAATATGCTTTTGCTGTTTATACACATGATGACAGGAAGCATATTCATAACCATATTGTTTTTAATTCAGTCAGCATTGATGGAAAGAGAAAGTATAAGGATTACTGGCGCTCAGGAAAAACGCTTCAGAAGGTTTCCGATTTAATCTGTTTGGAGAATGGTTTATCCGTTATTCAGCAGAGAAATAAAGAAAACTGGTCTCGAAAGAAATCCAAGAGAAAGACTTTCAACATCAAGGATGGTGAGATTAAATTCCTTAAGGACATTGAGGGAAAGGTCTTGGAAGGTTATGGCAAGGGGTATATCAATTGGGCTAAAAAGTTCAATGCCAAGCAGCTTTCCAAGACGATTTTGTTCCTGCAGGAAAAAGGAATTTCATCCTATGAGGAGTTGAAAAAGTATACAGATGAGAAAACTGGAAAGAAGAATGAGCTCTTAGATTTGCTTAAGGAGAAAGAGCACATCTTAAACAAAAACAAGAAGCTTCAATGCGCCATTATTGATTTTGCTAAAACAAAGCCCATCTATGATGAGTATAAAAAGCGTAAATTCGATAAGAACTTTTACGAGGAAAACTCAGGAGAGCTGATGCTGTATCAGAATGCAATCAAGATTTTCGATGAGAGTGGTTACAAGAAATTGCCAAAGATAAAGGAACTGAGAGAACAATATGGACAGGTGCTCCAGGAGAAGAAAGCTGTTTATGCAGAGTATAAGCAGCTGGAAAAAGAGTACCGTGAGTACCAGATTGCTCAGAAGAATCTGGAGATGATCTATCAATTGGAAGAAGCAAAAAAGGATGAACAGGAGAAGTCCAAAAGTTCGCAGACGAAGTCGCGTTGCTAAGACCCGAATGGGTCTTTTTCGTTTTTGTCTGCCAAAAACCCTGCTTGCAAGGAACCCTGACGGACCCGCGCCAGCTTGCGTGACTCGCTCAAGCAGGTTTTGACCTTAAAAGAAAAATTCAAAAACACAGGAGGAAACATTTTATGAAAATTGAAATTAGAACAACAAAGCTTACAGGAACAGAAGGAAATGTAAGAGGTCTTTCTACAGTGACTTTTGATGGAAAGTACGCTGTGAGAAATATCTCAATTGTGGAAAGTAAGAAGGGAGGACTTTTCGTTTCTATGCCAAGCTACAAGCTTAAGGAACTTGATCCAAACGGAAAGGCTCAGTTCAAGGATATCGCATATCCGGTAACAAAGGAGTTTAGAGAAATGCTCTATGGAAAGATTATGGAGAGCTATAAGGAGGAGCAGAACTTAGAGTTTACTGTTTAATTTTATGAAGGGAGATGAGGATTATGGCAGAGACAGATGCTAAAACCAAGATGAATGAAATCACGGAAAAGCTCGAGCAGGGCATCCGTGATCTTTTTGATTCAGAGAAATACAAAACGTATTTGCGTACAATGTCTAAGTTTCATAACTACAGCTTCAATAATACTTTGCTTATAGCTATGCAGCGACCAGATGCAAGTTTGGTGGCAGGCTATGAGGCCTGGAAAAAGAATTTTGATAGGTACGTAAAAAAGGGCTCCAAGGGAATCAAGATTATCTCACCTGTGAAAGTAAAGATTGAGGTGGATGATGAAAATTCCGAAAAGGAAGGAGCCAAGAAGACTATTGAGGTGACAAAGTTTAAAGTTGCTACAGTCTTTGATGTGTCTGATACGGAAGGCAAGGAACTGCCAACAATTGGAGTGAATCAGCTGCAGGGTGAGGTGGAAAGATTCAATCAGATAACCAAAGCTATTCATGAAATTGCAAAAGTGCCAATTGAGTACAGAGACATCGAAGGCGGAGCCAAGGGATTCTATTCTCAGAAGGATAACAAGATTGTTGTGCAGCATGATATGGCTCAGGCTCAGACTTTGAAAACTCTGATTCATGAGTTGGCTCATTCCATCCTACATGGCAAGCCGGACAAGGAGAAAAATGAAGAAATGCCTTCAAAGGATAGAAGGACAAAAGAGGTTGAAGCAGAGTCTGTAGCTTACGCAGTTTGCCAATATTTCGGAATAGATACTTCTGATTATTCCTTTGGCTACATTGCAGGCTGGAGTTCAAACAAAGAATTGGACGAGTTGAAATCTTCAATGCAGCTGATTAGACGAACAGCCAGCAGTATCATTTCTGATTTAAATACTGAGCTTGCAATGGGAGAAGTCTCTAAAGAGGTGGATGCAATAAAGGATGAAAGTATAGCTACAGATGCTGTAGAGATTGAAGCATTAGCTGATAAGAAACCATCGGTTTTAGATCAGCTAAAAGAGAAATTTTTAGGAAAAGATAAAGGCATATTTTCAAAAAAGAAGGATGAACCAAGCATTTAATGGAGGAAGGTTATGGCAGAGAAGAAAATGACTAAGGCGGAGCAGAAGAGAATGGAATTAGCCACAAGGCATACTTTTATTGATGATGTGTTTGGTATTTTCATGAAGACGTATCCAAAGGTGTTAGGAGATTCCAGAAACTCTTCGAAAATGAGAAGCTAGCACAAGAGGAAGAGTGATTATAAAGGGCAGCTGAGGCTGCCCTACTACATAAAATGGCGGAGATAATGGGGTAGAGAAGGATTTAACAACGTGCAAATATGGGCTCATGAAGTTAATTTAATGTTCATATTGTATGGCAAGTGAGTATAAAATGTGATATATTATATTCAAATAGATTTGATTCAAATGTGTTTGAATGAAAACGATTTGAATAAAAGGAGCGCACATGTTTATTGGTAGAGAAAAAGAATTAGAATCACTACAGACTATATACGAAAAAGATGGCTTTGGAATGACAGTAATTTATGGTCGACGAAGAGTAGGTAAATCATTCCTTATTAGTGAGTTCATTAAAGGGAAAAAGGCTATATTTTATACAGCCACAAAAGTAGGTGCCGAAAGAAATCTGGAGTTGTTCTCAAAACAGGTTTTTGATGTGTTAGATCCTGCGTATAGTAACGCCACATTTCCCAATATAGAAAGTGTTCTTGATATAATAACAAGCAAGGCGTCAAGTAAAGAAGAAAAGCTAATCTTGGTTATTGATGAACTGCCATACTGGGCAGAAAAAGACGATGCGTTATTGTCTGTTTTACAAAAATATATAGATACTCAGTGGCTGGATAAAAACTTGATGCTTATTCTGTGTGGTTCAGCTCTTAGCTTTATGGAAAAGAAAGTGCTTAGTGAAAAGAGTCCTATTTTCGGTCGTAGAGATTCTCAGCTAAAACTGGATGCATTCAACTACAAGGATTCTGCTCTGTTTGTACCTAACTATTCACCAGAAGACAAGGCTATTTGTTATGGTGTTACTGGCGGTGTAGCAAAGTA
This sequence comes from Pseudobutyrivibrio sp. UC1225, assembly GCF_900115215.1. Taxonomy (NCBI): domain Bacteria; kingdom Bacillati; phylum Bacillota; class Clostridia; order Lachnospirales; family Lachnospiraceae; genus Pseudobutyrivibrio; species Pseudobutyrivibrio sp. UC1225. Next base: position 19,553 of record NZ_FOVQ01000017.1, read on the forward strand.
TCTGGCACTTTTTGATTCTTCAAAAAGCCTAGATGAAAATATAATCAAACTTTTCTTTAATACGGATGGCTATTTATTTGATGAAACAAAGAACCTGTTAACGCAAGAATTTTCTGATGTGACCCTTGTAAACAATGTTATTGAGCAGGTAGCTTCAGGCGAGACCGCTCTTAATATTATAGCCGCAAAGGTAAAGGAAAAGGACAGTACGGTTCTCTATTCTTTAGAAAAGCTTATCGATGTAGGGCTTGTTGAGAAGAAAAAATGTATTACAGAGGAAAAGAATAAGAAGAAAACCCAATATGTTCTTAAAGACCATATGTTTAAATTCTGGTATCAGTTTATTCCTAAGGCTATAAGTGTAATAGAAATGGGGCAGGGCCAGGTATATTATGAAAAAGTTGTAAAGAGTGGATTACATTCTTTTATGGGAAGTGTATTTGAAGATATGTGCCGTTATTACACATTGGAGCACGGTATTCTTGGAGAATTTGGTTCCTTTATAACAGAAGTTGGTACTTGGTGGGGTGTAGAGCAGATGATAGATGCAAACGGAGAGCGGTATCAACAGTCTGCAGATATCGATGTTGTAGGTATATCTACGATAGATAAAACAGCTATTTTAGGTGAGTGTAAATTTAAAAATGAAAAAATAGATAAAGAGATATTCGATACCCTTATTAGAAGATCTAAGCTAATATCTGGCAGCTATAATGTCACAACATTAATTCTATTTTCTTTAAGCGGCTTTACAGATTGGGTAAAAAATACTGATATGTTTAATGTAAAGCTGATTACAGTAGAAGATCTATACAAGTAGAGTATATAAAAAAGAACCTGCCACCAAGTTTATATGGTGACAGGTTCTAACATTATTTCGGTCCGATTATATTTTGCATTCCTCTCATTCTTAACTCAGCATCACAGGATTCTTTATAAGCCTGCTGGCTGGTCATATCATCAGAAGCTTTTATTCCGCAAAAATCAACTGGTGGATTACTTCCTTGATATTTCCTTTCTGGGATTTCTCCGTCTATTTGTCTTTTAAAATCATAATCCTGATATGCCTTAATTATGATTTTAAAAATTATTGGTACCAATACCAATGCAACTAAAACAACAATTAATGCAACCAGCGCCCCATTCATAAAACCACCCTCCTCATAATGAATACGTAAAAAACTTTTAGCTACAATTCATTATACAAAAAAGCACCATTTATTGCTACACGGTAATAAAAATAGGAGTGTAGTGACTGCTCTTTAGAAAATCTTTGTAGATTTTTGGAACATTAAAAAATATTAATAAACACAGTACCTAAATATGAGTTTTTTGTGCCTGTCACCGTTACATTGATTCAGAGAAATACAAAACGTATTTGCGTACAATGTCTAAGTTTCATAACTACAGCTTCAATAATACTTTGCTTATAGCAATGCAGCGACCAGATGCAAGTTTGGTGGCAGGCTATGAGGCCTGGAAAAAGAATTTTGACAGGTACGTAAAAAAGGGCTCCAAGGGAATCAAGATTATCTCACCAGTGAAAGTAAAGATTGAGGTGGATGATGAAAATTCCGAAAAGGAAGGAGCCAAGAAGACTATTGAGGTGACAAAGTTTAAAGTTGCTACAGTCTTTGATGTGTCCGATACGGAAGGCAAGGAGCTGCCAACAATTGGAGTGAATCAACTGCAGGGTGAGGTGGAAAGATTCAATCAGATAACCAAGGCTATTCATGAAATCGCAAAAGTGCCAATTGAGTACAGAGACATCGAAGGCGGAGCCAAGGGATTCTATTCTCAGAAGGATAACAAGATTGTTGTGCAGCAGGATATGGCTCAGGCTCAGACTTTGAAAACTCTGATTCATGAGTTGGCTCATTCCATCCTACATGGCAAGCCAGAGGAATCTGCAGAAGAAACAAAGCAATCCCTGGATAGAAGAACAAAAGAGGTGGAGGCTGAATCTGTAGCTTATGCAGTTTGCAATTACTTTGGACTGGATACTTCTGATTATTCCTTTGGGTATATTGCAGGCTGGAGCTCCAGCAAGGAAATGGAGGAATTGAAATCTTCAATGCAGACCATCAGACGCACTGTCAATGAAATCATAAATGATATTGAGTCTGAAATCAGAAGAGAGGAAGCTGCCAAGGAATTTGAAACATCAAATGATGAGGTAGCTTTCAAAATCGGAAATGAGTACCTGGCAGTTCAAAAAACTGACGGTGGTTTCGACTACACAATCTATGATGAGAGCTTCCGAGTAAAGGATGGAGGAGTAGTTGAAAGACCGAATGCATCTATAGCCATTGTGGTAGCGGAGCTTGTGATGTGTGAAGGTTTTGATACTTCTGCAGGAGTAAAGAAAGTGGATTTTGATCAGCTGGCAGAGGATGCGAATTATGCAGCAGCGGTTGAAATTGAAAATGTGGTAGCTGATAGAAAGCCATCTGTAATTGATCAGCTGAAGGATAAGTTCGCTGGTAAGGATGCCGGAATTTTTGGAAAGAGGAATAAGGATGATATGAGTATTTAGCTGGAGGAAGGTTATGGGATTATCAAAGGAAAAACGAGAAATCAGAAGAATGGAGCAGGCGGTAAAGACTACTTTTATCGTAGATACGTTTAAGATTTTTATGGATGCTTACCAAAGGACATTGGGAGATTCCAGGTACGGATTGTCTCTTAAAATCACTGTCCGAAACAATAATCACTACTTGGTATTCGAAGAATTTGGCCAGCGCTTTGCTATTAACGTATATACGAATGGTAATGTGGAAATCAGGATGCGTGAGAGAAAACATTGTGTGTATAGGGAGCAGCTTTTTGAGTACACGCCTGATATAGAAGAGCAGGGCGAGTTTCAGAGGTATCTTGAGGATGGCCTAGCAGTGAAAATCGTGGAAGTGGCTCTTGAGCGAATTGCTTCTTATGGTGAATTCATGGATATCCTGTTTGAGGGGGTAAGGTTTGTGGAGGCTTATGATTATTTCAGGTTTGAGAGGGAGATAGAGAGGAGTGTTGGGTAAATAAATGGGCAGGGTGGCTGTGGGCTACCCTGCCTTTTTTTGTTAGGGCAAGGCCCTATTTTTCAAAGTCTTAGTTCTTATATTTTAGATAAAATAAATACTTTGAAAAATGAATAAAACCACCTGCTCTGCGGGTGGTTAGGAATGCTTCAGCTTACAGAAAAATACCTCCAGTGCTAGAATTACTATGGTTCGTCAGCCAAGTAAAAGCAAAGGAGGCAGTCCCCAATGGACATGAATAGTTTATCACACACAAAGTGGGAGTGTAAGTATCACATAGTTTTTGCACCTAAATATAGGAGAAAGGTTGCATATGGTCAGTTAAAAGCTGATATAGCAAATATTCTTAGTACATTATGTAAGAGAAAAGGTGTGGAAATAATTGAAGCTGAAATATGCCCAGATCATGTACATATGTTGGTTAGAATACCACCAAGTATGAGTGTTTCGAGTTTTGTAGGATATCTAAAAGGTAAGAGTATGCTTATGATATTTGAGAGACATGCGAATTTAAAGTACAAGTATGGGAATAGACATTTCTGGTGCCGAGGATATTATGTAGATTCGGTAGGAAAGAATGCAAAGAAAATTGAAGAGTACATAAGGAATCAATTAAAAGAAGACTTAGAGTACGATCAAATGACACTAAAAGAGTATATTGACCCGTTCACGGGTGAGCCAGTAGTCAAAAACAGATAAGTAGAGCCCAAGGGGCTCGGTAGGTAAATGATGTTGCGGCTGGCGGACCTTTCAATGAGTCTTTAGACTCCAGTGCCGGTAACAAGCCCTTATAGGGCTAGAACAAACCACCGGCTAAGCCGGTGGTTTTGATTTATAGAAAAATATTGCTAAAACTGTCATAATTGAAAGCAAATAAAGAAGTGGCATCAATTAGAGAAGACAATCAAAATGAAAATCTTATTCATAGGCAACAGCCATACATACATGAATGACATGCCAGAGCTTGCCAGATGTATGATAGAAGATGCGACAGGAGAAGCTTGTGAAGTTTACATGCTAGCTTATTCAGGTAGATCACTAAGGTGGCATATGGAAGAAGAGTATTTCTCGGAGCGATTTAATATTCTACATGGGAAATATGATTACTGTGTCATTCAGGAACAGGCGCATCCAATGACTACAGAGGAAGACACTATAAAGTACGCAACAAAGATAGTGGAACTCTGCAAACGGGCGGGAACAGTGCCAGTAATCTTTGAGACCTGGGCAGAGAAGGCAAAGCCAGAAAATCAGATAGAGATGAACCGTAGATACAGAAGCCTTGCTACAAAGCTTGATGCTAGGCTTGCACCAATTGGTGAGTTATGGAGTGAAGTATTAAATTCATCTGACATTGATTTATATTTTAGAGATGGCGAGCATGCATCAGCAATTGGTGATTTTCTGATTGCAATTGTACTTACGAAGGTTATTACAGGAAAGCTTCCTAAAGAGAGCTTTAAAACAGCATTTGATTTTACTGTGCCAGAGCAATTCCAGCCTGTAAAAGAGAATGTCCAGGATGAAGTAATTGAGTTGGAAGCAGCAGTTGTATCAATGATAAGAGAGAAGGTTGGTAAGATATTATATTGCCAAGAGACTGGCATATTCCATCATGGGAGAAAAGGACATTAATCGAGTTATGATGGTTCAGTTCCACCAGAGTTATTCCTATGAAGATTTTGACATGGAATTTAGACCTTCAGCAAATGGTTTTGAGCTTAAGAAGGGGGCGTTTTATAATTTCTGTAAGAGAGCAGAGATTGATAGCGACAACAAGTATTTCTTTATTATAGATGAAATCAACAGAGGAAATCTTAGCAAGATTTTTGGTGAGTTATTCATGCTTATTGAGAATGATAAGCGCGGAAATAAAAACAAATTGCAGCTGCTGTATTCCGATGAGATGTTTTATGTTCCTGAGAATGTATATATCATTGGAATGATGAACACTGCCGACAGAAGCTTGGCAATGATGGATTATGCGCTTCGAAGAAGATTTGCTTTCTTTAATATTGTACCGGGATTTGATTCAGAAGGCTTTAGAGCCTATAAGACAGCTCTTGATAATAGTAAGTTTGATTCTCTTATTGCATGTGTGCAGGAATTGAACAAGAAGATAGCAGCAGATGAGTCTTTAGGAGATGGATTCTGCATAGGCCATAGCTATTTCTGTAATCTTGAAAAAGAGGATATTACAGATGCTAAGTTGCATGCAATCGTAGACTTTGAGTTGATACCAATGCTTAAGGAATATTGGTTTGATGAACCATTAAAGGTAACTGAGTGGAGCGATAACTTAAGGAGCGCAATCAAGTGATAAAGATTCAAAATATTTATTACATGCTTGCATATGCTTATCAGGTTTTAAATGAGCATGGATATAAGAGTATCGCGACGGAAGAATTTGAAAATACTGCAGATTTATGCTCGGCAATCTTAGCAAGGGGATTAAGCACTCAAATTAAACGTGGTTTAGGAAAAGAATACATACCGAAAACAGAGACTTTATCTTCATTGCGAGGAAAAATTGATATTTCGGATTCCATTAAGAGCCAGACCTTGTTGCGTAGACAGATGGTCTGTACCTATGATGAGTTTTCAATTAACTCATATATGAACCGAATTATAAAGACAACGGTTCTGTTGCTTTTAAAATCGGATATAAGCCCTAAAAGAAAGAACTTAAGAAACTTCTAGTCTATATGAGTGAAGTGGATATACTGGGGATTCATTTGATTAACTGGAATCTGCAGTATAGCAAGAATAATCAGACGTATAGGATGTTGATTTCAGTGTGTTATCTGTTATAAAAGGCTTGCTTCAGACACAATTTGATGGTTCGACATAGCTCATGGACTTTCTTGATGAGCAGCGCATGTGCAGATTATATGAGAAATTCATATTGGAATACTATAAAAAAGAACATCCGGAAATCAAAGCAGCTGCATCGCAGATACCATGGCAGCTTGATGATGATTTTAATGAGATGCTTCCGATAATGCAGACCGATATTATGCTGTCGCATGCTGGTAAGACGCTTATAATTGACGCGAAGTATTACAAGCACTCTTTACAACAGCAATATGATAGTTACTCGGTACATTCTGGGAATCTCTATCAGATTTTTACGTATGTGAAAAATAAGGAAGTAGAGCTTAAAAATCAGGAGCATGAAAGTGTCTCAGGAATGCTTTTATACGCGAAGACTAAGGAGACAGTTTATCCAGATCATGAATACAAGATGAGCGGGAACACTATAGCAGTAAGAACGCTTGATTTGGATAAAGATTTTACGGAGATAAAGAAGCAGTTGGATGGAATAGCTGAAAAATATCTATCAAATTATAAATAGGTAAGCAATTCTGGAAACAGAAGAAAAGAGGAGGAGTAATGTTTAATCTTTACTATTTGAATTATACTAAAGCGTTCGAAATAGCTATGCAAATTGATAATAAAGTTTTAGAAAAACAGATAAAAGAAAAAAGTAGTGAGGGTTCTGCAGATTTAGGCGCAAGTGGAGAAGCACCTGAAATTAACTTATTGTCTAAAATTCTCCCTAAATTAAATGCTGATATATCCATTCATGGATCTAAAGCTACAAGAGCAGAAGACACTTTGAAAGTGGTTTCTACTAAATCAACTATATTAAATCCGGTAATTCAAAAATCTGTTGAAGTTAGGAAATTAGGAGCAGAGCAGGTTGGAAAGCTCTTGAAAATAAGAGATGTTTCGTTAAAAATTGCTAATCAACAAGATATTAGCGGTACAAAAATCTTGCTCAGCGGTCTTTTAAAAGATATTCCGGTAGAAGGACTGGGACAGATGGATTTTGGCGCTTTATTAAATGTCTTTTTGAAAGATGCATCGTACATAATTACGGGAAAGCTTCCTGAAAAGGTTAATAAAGATAAGAGAGATGGAGAGAATACAACAGATAGATTACTTCTTAAGATTCCGATGCAAATGGAACAGGAAATGGAAAATTCTTATTCGATATCTGATTTAGAGATTGGTCCAGTGACACTGATTGGAATTTATAGGGGGATATTTAAGTATAAAGATATTAGGAAAAAGATAGATATCATTTCGCAAATGCAGACGGAAAAGGAACCTGTTGATATAGATGTAGAGATTGACGAAGGGCGTGATAATGTTGATGAGTTATTAGCTGAACTGGGTCCAAATGACAGTGTTCATTATATTGATGTGATTGCGATTATACAGGAATTATTTTAGTGGATTTGGGAGGCTAAAGGCTCAGTGTTAAGCAGGATAATACTATATACCTACAATTCAAATAATATCGAAGATATTATGACCGAAATAAATGGTCAACTAAAGATTATTACTTCTAATGATATATATGCAGAATTAAAGAAAGAAGATCCTTTTAAGGAAATCTTTGGGCAATTTAAGTATTTCGATTTATCATTGTTGATGCTTGGAGAAAATGAAAGAGCAGACGCATGGCTTTATTCAGTTATTACCTTGATTCAGGCATATTTAAATAGTGGTAATCATGATGCCTGTTTCATAATGGATAAGCGTTATGGAAAGAATGTACAAATAAATGTTCCGTATTTTATTTCTGGAACAGAGCCACTTGAGCAATATCTTGGATTGGATCAAAGAATCATTACTAATATTGTGGATATTAGCAATGATGAATTGAGCGCTTTAAAAACATACCTCTATAACAATTTATATGGGAATGAAAAGTTTAAGACAAGATTATTTGAAGAAATAGTTAAATTTCGCGTGTTTAATAAACTCGGTGAGCATAAAATTTTTTCAGCTTTTATCTGTGGGCCTTCAGGAATAGGAAAAACAGAATCTGCATGGCTTCTACATAATAAACTGGCACCGAAAGAAAGGTTTATTAAGATTAACTTAGGTAACTATTCTGAACAAAATGCATTAAGTAGCTTGATTGGTAGTCCTCGTGGCTTTATAGGAAGTAGTAAAGGCGAGTTGACTGATAAAATTGAAACAAGTAAATCAAAAGTAATCTTAATTGATGAGTTTGAAAAGGCATCTGGTGAAGTACATAATTTCTTTCTTGAATTATTGGCCGATGGTAAATTTACTGATTCACTTGGCAGGGAATATGATTTGGATAAATATATAATTATTTTTACATCTAACTTTTCACCAGAAGAATTTACTAGAAATGTTTCTCCTGAATTAAGATCGAGATTTGATTTAAAATTTCAAATGAATCAACTTAGTAGTATTGAAAAGCAAAACTATGTTAGATATAAAACAGACTATTATTTAGAGAAGGTTAAGAAAACGTATAATCTGTCACCCACACAAAAGGAAAAAGATGCAATTTCAGATATAGATTTTTCTGACATTCACAATTTGAGAGAGATTAATAGGCTGATTGAGAATAAGATTACAGACTATGTTTGTAAAAACATTAACGGAGATGATGTGGAATAAGAAAGAATGCGATTTCAAGTGTAGAAGAATAAGCGGTCTGCATATGCAATAGTTGAATTAACCCTAAATTTTGAGATATGTGAAAAGGAATAGCGATGAAATATAAATGTATTTACTGCCTAAAAGATAAGGAAAAAAGCGAGTTCAATAGAGAACATGTAATGTCACAGATGATGGGGACTTATGAAAATAGTCTTGTTTTAGGAAAATACCAAGTATGCCAGGAATGCAATTCATATTTTAGTAGAGAATTGGAGAATGGCATAAGCTTAGATTCATATGAGGGTTTTTTGAGAATGCAATACGGAAAAGCTAATCCTATGTCGGATGGTAGAAAACTTAGACGTAATCATGTTACGGTTAAGGGCGATAGCGGAGTGATAAAGGGATTAAATTTTATACCGGTTGTAAACAAGGAAAACAAGGAAAACATATCGTTAGAAACTGTACCTTCAATAGGCGTGCTAAAAAGTAATTCAAACGAAAGAGAATATGATTATTACGAAGTAGACAAATTACCTTTGGCCACTCAAGAGATTGTAGATTTTTTAAGGGGAAAAGAGTCTGCAATTATCACAGCAGGTATTTCTCAAGAAGATGCTTTGCCAATACTAATTGAAAAGGGATATGTAACTAAGGACGCAATCTATAAAGAAACTACTTTACAAGAATTGTTAGATGACGACGAAATGAACACTAAAATAACGTATACAGAGGATTCTCGTATTCGTCGTGTATGGGCTAAGATAATCTTTAATTATTTGTGCTATTACGCAGGTAAAGAATATGTGTTAGACGAAAGATTCAATTTGTTTAGAGAGTTTATTCGTTATGGTAAGCATGCTGATATGATTAGATTTAAAAAAGAGAATGGACCTATTTCTACAGCTGAGATTGATGATTCTAAATCCCATGTTGTTGGAACGATGATAAAGGTTGAAAATGGTGCTTGGAGTTTATATGGACATATAACATTATTCGGCGAGAGTACATATATATTTCGTATAGCTGAATTAGATAAGATTAATAGTAATTATGATGATAAGGCTCATGTTCAATTTATAGATCCGCACACGATGCCTGATACTAAAATGGCTGTTTTTAATAATGAAACAAGAAAAATCAAAGAGGATGATTCTTTTCAAATTTATGGAATGGCATGAATTGTAGGTTTATAAATATAACATACAAAGTCAAAAAGCCTAGAATCATAGCTCAAATTCCACGTTCAAATTCCACCACAAATCCAAGTAAAGTATTCTTTAGTACGTTGTAAAATCAAGTAAAATCAAGGTGTTGAGCTGTCCGTTAAAAAGTTAATATCAACTGATAATATACAATCAAGGAACAGGTAAACCATTATTTTGATAGTCGAGGAGGTTCTATTATGTTTGATAATTCAGGATTTGGTGGAAGTTCAATGTTTGATTCTAATCACGGTGGACATCTTGATGCTTTTGAAAGGGACCATGCAGAATGTTTATTACATGATTGCGATACTTATGATCAAGTAATGAAAAAAGAAGGATATTACAGCTCAAGTACCAGAATTAGAGGCGGAAAGAGTTGGTCACAGACATGGGAAGAATTAAAGATTCTGTTATTTTTCGATGTAGTGGTAACAGTAATTCTAACCTTGATGGGATTTTAGTCGTAGGCGGTGAGATTAATGAAGATTTTTTCTAAGATTAGATTCTTTACATTAAATATAAAATGCGGTTGGTGCGGTAAGGAGATTCCTGTTGTAACCACACGCCCTAAGAAATGCCCATACTGTGGCATGACTTTATAAATAGCTTATATCAAGACTTTGGTTTTGTTTGTTCATAATTACGCAGATGTCGGAATGAAATGGTCCTTCCTCTGGATAGTACGATATCTGCCCATAGGTTTCTTCATAGGCCTATGGCTCAGTCCTGTAGGGGAATGCTTTACGAGACCAGCAGGTTCACTTTCTGAAAAGACAACGTTAGTTGATAGTAATAATATAGAAGTCATGAAGAATCTGGTAAAGGAGGAGTTTCAAATGGATGTTAATAGAGCGTGGAGTAATGTTATTAAGCATGAAGGTGAAAAATTCTATACAACACGAGGTTTGGAATTCACTTATGAGGTTTCATCTGAGCCAGATGGATTTAAAGCAAGTCGAACGGACTATTTCTTGAGTAGAAGGAATTTTGAAAAAGCATTTAGTTTGTTGCCAATAAAAGATACCAAAACCCTAGGGGATAATGGTATTCGTGGACAATCATATGTATATGCATTGTTGACAGATAGCAGAATAATAATGGATTAATATGAGGAATTAGAGTTATGTTTGGAATAGATTGGAACCTTGATGGTGAAGTTGACATAATTGATGATATGCTTACTCTTGACCTGCTTCTTAATGAAGATGAAGAGTCAGAGGATGATTCAAATAACGCTGAAGAATAATGGTTTCTTGTTGTTACATGTTGTTAATTCACCTATAATAGAATCGACATTAGGAAAGGAGGAATTGCCTATGTACAATACCTCAAAATCCCTCCAGGAGATGGAGGCCTAATCTCGATTTGTGGGTTGAAGCGAAGCTTGCCTACTCTTATATATTAGCTGCTGGGTGTTGACCTGGCAGCACTTTTTTATAGGTGTGATTTTAGCAAAATATTAGTACAAATAGTGGAGGATAATAATGGATGTAGAGGAAATAGTAGATAAAGTTCGTGATTATCTAAAAGATGATTTGGATAATTATGCGATTCTAATTAACGGTGGATGGGGAGCAGGAAAGACTTTTCTATATGAGAATTATATAAGAAAAATAATAAATGAAAATGAGGTTGGAAAAACTGATGGCAAACGGGATATTTATATCTCTTTATATGGGATGAGTACGATTCAAGAATTGGCAGATGAATTATTAGCTTCCTACATTATGTTTTCAAAACTACATGCGCAAAAGGAGTCAAAAAAGGTATTAGACAAAGCTCAGACAGTTCTTTCTATGTTTACTAAATCGGTGAAAGTAAGTATTCCATTCGTGGATATTGATATAAGTAAGTTTGTAGAAGAGTCTAAAAACCTATTTGAAATTAATCAGTTAGTAATATGTTTTGATGATTTTGAAAGATGTGAAATACCTGTTAATACTTTATTTGGATATATAAATAGTTTAGTGGAACATCAAAAGTGCAAGGTTATTATATTAGCAGATGAAAATAATATAGGTAAGATTCATGCTAATACAAATGTCGAAGCTAAATATTCAACTATTTTGACTGGAAACAGAAAAATTAACTTTGTTAATAAATCTTCAAAACAGAATAATAATGTGAATGACGATTTGACTGTTTCACAATTAAAGAACTACAACGAAGAATAGTATTCTGAAAATTATTTATATAAAGATATAAAGGAGAAGGTTGTAAGAAGGACATATAATTATCGGCCATCTATTTCTAACATAATATTAGATGTATCTGGCGAGGACAATGATAAAAAAAGAATAACTAATGATGATTATAGGAAATTTATAAATAAAAATGCTACTAAAATAGCTGGTTATTTTAGTAGTGTAGGCTCTAATAATTTAAGGATTATATTTTTATGGATTAGAAATTTCGAATCGATTTATTTATGTGCAAAGGAAAAAATATGTAATTACGAATACTATGATTATATCGTTGATGAATATATTCAATACAGCATATGGAAACTGGTTTCAAAGGAATTAAATATACCTTTATTACATGTAGAGCGTGATGGAAGATTTTATAATTATAGTTATCAAGAAGAGGTTTATTTTGCCCATAAGGAATATTCAAGAATAAATGCGTATTATTTTATTGATGCATGGATTGTAAATGGAATAAAGGATGAAAAAGGATTAGTCTATGATGCTGAGAAGCTAGAATACAGAAAACGTAAAGAAGAGATTTACAAGAAAAATGAAGCTAGATCAACAGGGACAGAGCTTAGCAATCTTTATAATTGGCGGTATATGGAGGATAATGAAATTACTCGTTCTGTTGATGGTATGCTCGAAGAATTGAAAGATAATAAGTATGTATTCAGGGATTATGCAAACATAGTAACGCTTTTATATCAACTTAAAAATGTAGTTGGTTTTAAAAATATTAAGGTAGAGAAATTTGTTCGAGTTATGAATAATCTCATTGCCAAAGATGATAAAATTTATGATTTGCGTTTTATTCATTGGGATTACGAGGCTGGTGAACAAGAAATTACCAAGCTTTTACAGTTAAGAGAACAGCGTAATCTGGAATTAGACGCAAATATTTTAGAAGAGAAAGGTGCGTATGAGTCAGTAGATAGATTCTGTGAGGAATGTAATCTTAGAACTGATTATTATGTGCAGAATAAGTCTTTTATGGATTGTGTCAATATTAATAGTTTAATTATGTTATTGGAAGATGCTTCATTAGAGGAAATCTATAAAATCGGCGATGTTTTTTCTGAAATATATAGAATGGGAAATATTAAAGATTTTTTTGTTGATGATTTAAAAAGACTGAATGATCTGGAAGCCAAAGTTTTAGAAAAGAAGGATGAAATAGGCGCTAAAGGTATTACATATAAATATGCAATTAACGTTTTTTATAGTCTGCTAAATGAAATAATAAAAAGGTTAGAATAATTATAATTCAACGACATAATAGTGAAAAAAGTGTAGATTTTGAACTATAGAAACATGAAAAGAAGAAAGCGTAAAGAGAATCTCAAGAACTTAATATGGACCAAGACCAACGGCATCTGTGCCAAGTGTGGCAAGGCTGTTGAGACTGACAAGCGCAACATTGATCACTTCATTCCGAAGTATCATAGTGGCACAGATGACATCAGGAATCTTATTCCATTGTGTAAGGCCTACAACAGAGCTATAAGCTCTAGCCTTATGAGCATTGAAGAATGCTGTCCATACTTGGGAGAAGAATATAGGGCTCAGATTCAAAAATACGCTGGAGGGGAGATAAAGATATGAATAAGAAAGACCAAATGACAGTAGAAAACTTTGTAAGCACAGGTATGGAGCTGGAGACGCTGTACACCTGCTTTCCAGATTTTTCCAAGGAAGAGATTGCAGAGATTTACAATAACTACAAAGACAATCAGCCTGTATATGCTGATGGACATACAATGAGCATTAACTGCTCATAGGAATTGGATGATAAATTTAGGATTAATGTATAAAAGCCATTATACCTGTGTGGTATAGTGGCTTTTACAATACTAAAAATAAAAAGTAGGAAGGATACAATTGTGTCCAAACCAGTCACTCTAGTTGTTTATAATCGTAAACGGTAAATAGGTTCTTTCCAGACTTGGTTGAATTTAAAGCGTTAAAGTGAGATAATTTTAGCTATCGTAGGATGGCTATGGAAACAATTATTAACGCCTTGGACACTAATTATTAATAAGATATAGAAATAATGTAGATACAATAGTATTTGAAATAGCAAATAAAGCAACAGAGGTTAAATGTCCTTATTGCGGTGCTGTTTCGAGTAGAGTACATTCTACGTATCAAAGAGAAATACAAGACCTACTAATTCAAAATAAAAAGGTAGTTTTATTGGTCTCAACCCGCAAGTTTTTCTGTGACAATGATTTATGTACGAGGAAAGCTTTTTCTGAGATTCATAAGTTCGTTGGTAAGAATGCTAAGAAAACAACCAGATTAGAGGATAATATTCTTTATACCTCTACACAAATGAACTCGGTGGCAGCTTCTAAAATATTGAAATCAAATCATATTAATGTTTCGAAAAGCAGCATATGTGTGATGCTAAAAAATGCCAGCATTTGTGGATAACTCTTCTGTTAGAAAAATTTGTGTTGATGACTTTGCTCTAAGAAAAAGATTTTCGTATGGAACGGTGATGGTAGATTTGGAAAATCACAGAATCATCGATTTGATACCTACAAGAAATACGGAAGAAGTAAAAATTGGCTTTCGCAGTTTCCCAATATTGAGGTTATTTCAAGAGATGGTGCTCAAATATATGCTAATGCTGCTAGAAAATCACATCCTAATATTGTACAGGTAAGTGACAGGCTTCATATAATAAAAGGGCTAGCAGAAGCTGTTTCTAAATATTTGATAAGAAAGTTTCCCGCTAGAATACAAATACCTGCTGTGTCCATCAATGATGTTGAATATAGACAACTTCTAGATATTAATAACAGATCGAAAAGGGTTGCATTTGCGCATCAAAAGCATGATGAAGGATTAACTGTAAATGAAATAGATTTAATATTACATTCTTCAACTAAAACGGTTCAAAAGTATTTGAAACTTGAACCCTCTGAGATTGAAGACAGAATTATTATTAAAGAAAAACAACATTTATTGGCATTACAGCAGAAGCAGCAAGAGGTGGAAAATGCCAGAATGCTAGCTAAAAGTGGGGTTCCGATTGAAGAAATCTCTAAAGAGATGCATCATACATTTAAGACGATACAATATTATTTGTCTCCAGATTATTCCATTGAGAATAGACATTACAATGTAAGAATTCCAGGTAAACTAGCTCCATATGAAGCCGAAGTTATTAAGCTTAGAAGTGAAGGGATGACATATCCCGCTATCCATAAAATAATAACAGCAAAAGGATATTGTGGTTCGGTTGTCTCCTTAAGAATGTTTATGCAGAAGGAAAAAATTAGAAAGCAAGCAGCCTGTTGTCACGATATAGCTTGTTCTGATTATCAACCAAAAGAGTTTGTGCAGCGTAAGTCAATAACCCAGCTTGTATATAAAAGTATTGATGATGTCAAAACAATAAATAAGGTGCAGTATGAGCAAGTATTGAAGACATATCCTATAATTGCTGATTTATACGCTTCAGTAAAGGAATTATACGAAATTATTTACTCTAAGCATTCAGATAGACTAGATGCTTGGTTATCAAGACTGGAGGATTATAACATTCCTGAATTACAGACATATGTAAATGGAATTAGAACAGATATAGATGCTGTAAAAAATGGAATTGATCTTCAGTATAATAATGGATTAGCAGAAGGCAGCGTTAATAAGATAAAGGTAATAAAGCGAGTGATGTATGGGAGAAACAGTTTTGAGTTGTTAAAGGCAAAAGTATTGTTGCAAGAGCAATTTTACTATAAATCCAACTAAGTTTGGAAAAAACCGATTGAGGGCTTACAAAAGTACCGCTGTCAGTCATGACGGTGGAACACTAAGCGCTTACCTTGTACCAAATTGACAAGAATAATCGATAGATTAAGAAAGTGTGAACATAATGATGGATTCTAAGATGATTTCTTCTATTACAAAAGTGATTAAGCAGTCAGATATGTCAGATCTTAATCTGATATCTGTAGTTGTAAGGCCAAATACAATAGTTATTGATAATGGGAATTTTTATCGTAATGAGGAATTGTTTGTCTCTGATGTTATTGGCGCTTCAAAAGCGCAGTTATCAGAGGCATGGGTTGCTGGCAATATTTTACTTTTTACAGCTTTTGATGGATATCTTGAGAATAAGTATTCTCTTACAGAAGGGGAATCATTCAAGAATCATTATGACAATATTCCGTGTGGGACTGAAATCGAATTAATAGAGAAAGACTGTTATCGTATACTTAAATTAATCAGAAACGGAATACAACATAATCTCAGTAATGTGGTTGTCAATAGAGGTTCGTACTCTATTTCTTATTCGTTCAGGGGAACTCCCTACAGTCTTCAGATTGATGCATGGGCTATGCGATACTTATACACGATTATAATGAACCTTATCGGAGAAGGGATTCAAGGACTATTCTCGAAGTATAGCACCGATGGGCATTATATGGGGATTATGAACACCATGTATGCAGAGTTACGTGCAGGCATAACACAGATATCGGATGATATAGGAGCCTTCGTGGGAGCTGCACAAGGCACTGGGCAATATGATGCAGAACATCTCAGATATATAGTAAGACACCCAGTTGTAAATCCAATAATTGTGTCAGAAGATGATAATAGTATAGTTTTCAGACATATTGAGTGCAACGGTACAGATGATGAGACTCAAATACAGTATCAGTATTCAACCGATTATGTGTATAATGATTATCTTCTTCCTCAAGAGATGGGTGTTATAACCAGGATGATAAGTGATAATCTACAAGAGCGATTATCTGGAGGAACAATAAGGTTTAGCAAGAATGATATTACTGATAAGTGGAAGATGAAGCTGTGACAATTGATGATATTTTAGCACATATAGTTTTTGGATGCCAATACGGAGCAGTACATTACGATTTTAGAAAATGTACTTAAGGGCGTTTTTATAAAGACATTAAGTGTAATACGAAGATATACTATACAGATGAGATAATAAAGGGGGTATACGAAAATGATATTTTATGATTCACATGGAAGACCAATTGCGTATACAGAGGATGCTAAACATATCTTTTTGTTTAATGGGAGACCTGTAGCATATTTACATAACGATCTGGTGTATTCTTTTCATGGTAAACAACTGGGACGTATTAATAATGGTTGGGTAAGGGATTTACATGGAGGTTGCGTATTTTTTACTGAAGTAGCGCAAGGAGGTGGACCTGCAAAGCCAGCTAAGCATACAACACCTGCAAAAGGCGCAAAATATGCCTTACCCGCTAAAGCGGCTAGACACGCTCCATTTGCTAAGGCGGCAAATAGTTTATCATGGTCAAGATTATCTGGAATACAGTTTTTTGATTTCGATTTATAGATAGCTAAATTATTAGACTCTACGGAATAACATCTGTAGAGTTTTGTCTTCGAAAAGGGGATTTTTTGTGGCGCGTGACGTGATAATATATAAATAATCTCTCAAACATTGACTTTGTTTAAAAAAGCAAATATAATCAGTATAAGAAAATGGTGAATTTGAAGGGATTGATGGAGGTGTATATTGGTAGATATTAATGTTGTTGTGGCCAATAATATTATTGATTTGATGAAAAAGAATCATACTAAGCAAAAAGATTTGGCTGTTGAAATAGGTGTTTCTAAACAAATTATGAGTAAAATGCTTAATGGTTCGAGGATGATAAGTATAGCGGAGCTTCATAAAATCGCGGAGTATTATCATGTGAAAATGGATGATTTGTTAAAACAGCAAAATATAATGAAAGAGGGAGACGTTGTTAAAGCTTTCATGGGAAAGGTGAGCACAGATGCTGCACGAGATGCATTAAAAATGGTTGATGAGCTTGCAGACATGATTGTTTACCATGCAAATATTCGTGAAAATTCTTCTGTTATGTCAGAAACATGGGAGATGTAATAATGGATAATTACATTGAAAGAATACTTTATACGAAAGATAACCATAGATTTAAACAGCTAGAAAAAACTACTGTAAAATTTAGTGAAAAATTTGTTGGTAACAATATTATTCAGGAAAATATATTTGCGGTAATAGAGAATTATACCTCTACGAAATCACTTCCATTGGAGTGGATTCGAGTGCCGATTGATGATGATAAATTATGTGCTTGTACTTTTATTCGGGGGGGGAGAATTTTTGTAGTAATAAATAATTCGCTTCCTGTATCAAAACAGATTTTTGCTGCGGCACACGAATTATATCATATAAGATGTTATCTTGAAGATAACGATTCCGAACTAGAGAGAGAGGGCTCTATTTTAGATTCTAGGACTATTGATATAGGTACTACTCAGTTAGAAGAAATGGAAGCTAACGCTTTTGCTGGATTACTCATGGCACCTAATGCAAGTCTGAATCAACAGATTACGATATTTAGAATTGATAAATCACACATTCAACTTGATGATGTTTTAACATTAATGAATATTTTTGCAATTCCTTATAAAGCCATGGTTTTACGTTTGATGGAGATGTGTATCATAGATAGCGATAAAGCAAAAGAGCTGCTTGCCTTATCTGCTGATGATGTTGAAGCAAGAATTAAAGTGACGGGCATTGCAAAGCGGTGGTCTTTGATTCCTAGAGGAAATGAGTCATTAGGTAGTATTGATAGGTATATATTGCTAAACGAAGAGACTGAAAGTGTTTCAACACGACGCATTGAAAGTGATAAAGCTAAAATAAGAGCTATAAAAGAGAGGTATGGGATAGATTGAGTGAGTTGGTTAAGTATGCAATACTAGATACTGATTTTGTATCTAAAGCAAATATAATTTGCAGCAATGGTTGTATGCTTGCTGATGAAGTTCTAAGATTTCCACATTATAAGTTTGCTTGCCACTTAAAAATGATGGAAGAGTTAAATTACCATAATGTTGGAGCGGGGAGATGGCTTCAGACTCGGATTGAGACAGGGGAAATAATATGTGTAGATGATAGAGCTATTATTGAGAGTCTGAAAGAAGAAGTAGGTGAAAGTTGTTTTTTATATTATCGATCATTTTTGAATGAAGGTTGTAATATCATTTCTAATGATTTTTATTCTCAATATTTTAACGATTTAGATACATGGATTGAAGTTGGAAATTCAGATAAAGACATGGACGAATTTCTTGCACTTTTGCAGATCTGTGAATCTAGTATAGGTCACGGAAACAGTTATGGTGAAGTCAAGGCTTTTGTATTATTAAAATATTTGAAAATGACGCAAGAGTCCCAGGTAATTGTCTTTTGTTCAGATGATAGAGGGGCTAGGAGAGGCTTTGCAAATTTATCTATGTCTCCTTGTATTAGCTTATTGGCTGTTTTTTATAAGCTTTGGAGGATGGGAACGTCATATGAGATAGCGGATGGGTATTATCAATCTTTTGTAAACTGGTGTTTAAGAAGGGCTAATCCACAAAATACTGTTAGAGTTTGGAATTATACTGAGGGGACAGAAAAACTGATTAAGACTTCTATTCAAGATGTTTTGAATGATATATATGATGGTAAGTATGAAGTGCGTAAAGATGGAGACTTACAAATGACGCGTCGATAGATTTGGGGTGGAGGGAAATGGTGACTAAAGCTTATAATGATATTATTAAAATCTACAGCCTCATACTACTT
Source organism: Pseudobutyrivibrio sp. UC1225 (assembly GCF_900115215.1). Lineage (NCBI taxonomy): Bacteria > Bacillati > Bacillota > Clostridia > Lachnospirales > Lachnospiraceae > Pseudobutyrivibrio > Pseudobutyrivibrio sp. UC1225. The sequence goes on from NZ_FOVQ01000017.1 coordinate 39,036, forward strand.
CTATTTAGTGCTGGAGCATTATCTATTATCTGGGTTATGAGTATGTGTTTCACATGTTTTATAGGTGGTGACGAGTATGAAATAACATACTTCTGCAAGGATAATGTACTTCTGAATATCGATTCCTTGATTTTATGTTTAGTAGTCCTGATTGTATTAAGTAAGAAATCCTTAATTACGAATTTTTCATCAAAATTAAATGATGGCATATATTTCAAAGGATACAAGAAAAGGCTCCTTTGGATGCTGTGAAAAATGAAATTAATCTTCAGTATAATAATGGATTAGCAGAAGGCGGCGTTAATAAGATAAGTGTAATAAAGCGAGTAATGTATGGAAGAAACAGTTTTGAGTTGTTAAAGGCAAAAGTATTGTTACAAGAGCAATTTTACTACAAATTCAACTAAGTCTGGAAAGAACCGATTTACCGTTTATGCCAGAACTGTTCGAATCCCGCCTTCCGCATTAATTGTGTGAGCTCAGAAAGTTTGAGAAATCAAGCTTTCTGGGCTTTCTTTTTTGAAAAAACGGATGATTTTGTGGGGTGCCCTAAGGGTTCCTACACCATCATTGTCCTGTGAGTCCAGTATATCTCTTACATTTTCTAAATAACCCTTCTGAGCAAAGCTGTAAAACTGTAGATTGGTCTGGATTGAATGACCTAGCATTGCCACTCTATCTGCTACAGAAATCCCCATTGGAAAAAGTACATTTGAATTAAGTGACATTCTAAGAGCATGGTTGTTGGTTACATGGAAACCTTTTGACTGACATAATCGTCTGAGGAAAGTTTCATATGCATCCTTCTTAATCCAATCACCATCTTCATGACAGAAAATAAACTCTGATTCTATGCCAAGAGTCATCTGCTTTTCTTTTAGCTCAAGCAAAAGAGATTTTATTTTCTTGGTAAGTGGAAATTCTCTTCCATCCCGAGAGATGCCTTTTTCATTCTTTGTACATGTGTCATAGTAATAAACCTTCTTGCCATTTTCTTTCTTTGAAAGCTGTTGCGCATGGATGTGAATAGAATATTCTGATATATCCTCCCATTTAATAGCACAGAGCTCACCAACACGGACACCTGTCTCAATAGCAAAAAGCACAGCATAACCATTGATATAATAGCTTCCCCATTTCTTTTTGGTCATTCGATATCTGACTTCCTGTCTGATAATATCAATTTCATCTGGAGAAAGAATCGTTTCTTCTGGCTTAGCTTTTCTGGTATTGCATGACTTCATATAAGGCTTATTCTTTATCATAGCCACAGGATTAGTAGAAATAATCTTGTGAGCGTATGCATAGCCAAATCCGAGGTTAAGGACACCCTTATAGCTAAAGAATGCTTTCTGCTTAGGATGTTCTCTGTTTACCCATTCCTGAGTATACTGCTTCAAATCAATATCAGATATCTTTCTGATATCTTTCTTTGCAAGTTCCTTTGAAATGTAGTGGTTGAAATCTACTCTATTTTTAGCAATAGTGTTTTCTTTTGGATTTTCAGTAACTGCTTTTTCATGAAGCGCAGCATTGAAAACTGACTCCAGAGAGTAATCCTTTATGCCAGCGGTGTAATAATCATAAAGCTTTTCTAATAATCCATCATATGTGGTAGCTTTAATCTTTTTACCAGCTGGCATTTTGGTGATGTAGTAATCCTTTGGATTACTTTGAGTTGGTACATGATGGCTTATAGCTCTTAGTTTGCCATCATTTGTTACGTGGCTCATAAATACGAGTCTGTCGCGTAAATCTTTTTCTTTTTTTGATATCAAGTTAAGTTCTTTACTGACACCGTCTGTGTCTATGATACCCAAGGAGAGTTGTACATTCAAGAACTCTCTTTGAGTTTCAAGCATCTTATGACCTTTAAAAATATCTAAAATCTTATCAGTATTCTACATAATCCCTCCAATAAAAAGGCACCTGATACGAAAAAATCAGCATCAAGTGCCGTGTGAATTGTTATTTTGTTGTGGTCTTTGTTACTTTCAAAAATTGAATTTTATTTGTTATGTTTTTCGATTGCCTGCAATCCCGGAGTGACAGCGAACGCAAAATCGACGAAGTCGGGAAGACTTTTGCAACGCAAAACGCACATACCTCTTGAAGAGGTATAGAAGTGCGCCCTTTCTTTCGAAAGGGATTTAGAAAGCCTGCGATTGTGGCCATCTAGTTAATATTACGAAGGGAAATGATTGTATCGTGATTTTGATTTTGAACTGCTTTGTTTTTAGAGATTTTTGAAAAGATAGATGTGATTTTGATGCAAATTAGCACAACAAATGCTATGCTTTTAATAACGTTTGTTTGTGCATAAGGGGTTGAACAATGAGTGAAAGATTACCAGGCAGTCTTCAGGAAAGACTATGCGAACTTAGAGAAGAACATGGATATTCCGGCAGACAAAAACTTGCTGATGCTGTTGAAATTGACAGGACAAGATATGGCAGAAGTGTAATGCTAATTACAGAACAAACCTATGATTTGGATAGCACTACCAAGTTCGCTACATAGGCCTATACGATTGTTTAAAATGCAATTACGGATTTATGCATGACAAAAAAGAAAGAAGGTGTTTAATATTAATAAAATTGAGAAATTTATACTTACAAATAGTGATAATGAAGAAGAAAAAGAAATTTTATATTTTGGCGTTGAGCGATTCTTGATATTTTGCTTTGGCATAATAATTATATTATTAAGCGGAGTTTTATTGGATGAATTGCCAAGAACACTGGTATTTGTCACGTGTATTTTTCCACTGCGACAGAATGCGGGTGGTTTCCATTTTAACGATTCAAAAAAATGTACGGTATGCTCCTTGGGACTTTTAATTATTTCTATTAAATTAATGAAAATTATATCTTTGTCATCGTTATGTGCAATATTGCTTAGTCTAATTTCCACGGGATTTATTCTTTATTTTGCACCTGTAGGGAACAAGAATCGAGAATTAGATGAATTGGAAAGAAAGGTTTATGGTCGTCGCACAAAATGTATTTGTTTGGTTGAAAATTTTTTACTTTTGTCTTTTATTATAGTTAATGCTAACAATTGGTATCAAACAATAATATTTGCAGAAATGATTACGAGTTTTCTAGTAATACTTGGTGTTGTACAAGAACAATATACAAAGGGAGAAAAATATTAGATGCATAGAGTTGCTATCTGTGATGATGAAAAAAAGGTTTGCGCTGAATTAGAAAATATTATAAGTGCATTTTTTCAGAATCGAAGAGAAAGATGTGAAATAGAGGTTTGGTATGATGCTAAATCTTTGTGTTCTCAAATAGAGGCATTTGGGCCGGATGTATTATTCTTGGATATTGAATTACCTGATAGGACAGGCGTTTCGGCAGGGAGGTATATAAGGGATGGACTGAAGCGCGACGATATGAATATTATTTTTATATCGCATAATACTAGCTATGCCATGGAATTATTTCAGATACACCCGTATGATTTTCTCGTAAAGCCATTAGATTCAAAAACTATAACTTCTACATTAATGAAACTATTAAGGCTAGAGAGCGTTCAGAAAAAATCTTTTTGTTTTAGATACAATAAAATAAGTTATTCTGTTCCTTATGGGGATATATTGTATTTTTCTAGTAATAATAAAACAGTTATAGTACATAAGATAAATGGAGAACATATGGATTATTATGGGAAATTACGTGATTTTATAAATGATTTACCAATTCAATTTGCGTGTATAGGAAAATCTTACATTATCAACATGAATTATATAAGAGCATGGAAGTCAGATAGGGTCTTATTAGATGATGGAGTAGAACTTCTAATCGCCCAATCAAGGCGTGGAGAATTCAAAAGAAATTTATTAGACTACAAGAAATGGGAAAATGGCTTAATATGAGTATAGGTAGATTTTTATTTATTTTTCTTACAGAAATAGCAAGTATTATTATAGTGAAAAGATTCTCGGTTTCATTCTTATCTAAAGGAGCAAATCGTTTTAAAGAAATATTAGCGTATTCAATTTCAGTTGTAATTACGACATGTTCATATTGTTTTTTTAATAAGGCTTGGTTAAATACGCTTAGTACATTGATAGGTTTATCAATTATAAGCTTTTCACTTACTGGTACAATAAAAAAAAGGATTATATTTATTTTATACGTGCTTTCAGTTAGCTGCATTATTGATCTTATTGTATATTCCTTTTTGGTTACAACATTTGATAACAATAATTATTCTGAGTTAGCTAGTCTTTTGGTGTTGTTTCTGATGTTGATTGCACAGCTTTTTACAAGAAGATTTTTGAGCAGCAATCGGGAAAGAGATATTGATAATAAACATTGGTTTCAATATGTATCCTCTTTGTTCATCTGTATAATTACGCTGTTGATTGTTATAGTAGAAAAGTCTTTTTCATCACTGTCATTGTCTGTAGTTGCAGCGGCTTTTTTGCTCATTAATCTTATTATTGCAAATTTGATTGATGATATTGTCGATTCGTCAAATAAAGAATTAGAAAATCTGATTTTAAAGGAACAGATTAAATCATATGAAAGAGATATTGCGCTACAAAAAGAAAAAACAGAGTCATTAAGAGCAATAAAGCATGATATGAAAAAACATTTAGCAGAAATAAGCTATCTGTCTATGAAAGATAATAATCAACTACTAAAAGAATATGTTAATGGATTGACTAATGAATTACATGAGGTAAGCCCACTAATTGATTCTGGAAACACGAGCATTGATTCGGTGCTTAATTATATGTTACCTAAGGCAATAGAAAATGGAATTAGTGTAAAAAGTAAAATTACAATTCCAAAGGAATTGATTATTTCGATGGTTGATATGAATATAGTCTTAGGGAATCTGCTCGAAAATGCCATAGAAGCTAATGCTAATGTGTTACAACCAAAAATAGATTTGACGATAGATTATTTTAAGGGTTCGCTTTATATAGAATTAAGCAATACATATAAAGGGAATATCAGCTTTAGACATGGATATCCAGTTTCATCTAAGATATCCGGGGACAAACATGGATATGGCATAAAGAATGTTATAAAGGTGTTAGAAAAGTATTCATATTCGTTTGATATAGATTGTTCATCTGAAATCTTTTGTGTAAGAATAATTATGAATGAATTGTAAAATGGTTTCCATAAAGGGAAGCCTTTTTTTTCGCCAACATTAGTACTATTTTCGACATGTATGTATTTAATGGAGGGGAAATATGTTATCAAAAGTATGAAAGGGGGGAAGCTGAATGAAAAAAGAGCAAGTAATTTCGAAACTAAATGCTCAAGGTAAGAAGGTATTAGTCATCGTGGCTACTCATTATGCAAATGTTACATGTCCAATGATGATATATCAGCCTAAATTAAAAGAGTCGGTAAAGAAACTAAGAAAATTTTAATGTATGAAGTGAGGAGGTAAAAATGAGAAAGACTATTGTAAGAGCAATGATGGCAGTGATGGTATGTTGTTCAATGCTAGCGGGGAGTTTTTTAACAGTAAATGCGGCATCTGCTGGATGGAGTCTTCGATATCTTAAAGGTGCACCAACATCAGAAAATGTTATGTCGTGGAGCAAAGGTGCAACCACAGTGCAGACAACTACAACAATGAGGGTTAATAATATTTCACATGGGGCAGAGGTATTTGTGTATACTGACAATGGAATTTCAGCTTTTTTGTCAAGCAACGGAGCTTCTGCATCAACTCAGACACGAAAAGGGATAAGTGTTTTGGGATATGTTAATTTTTCTAATTGTGGCTCGGGATCTAATTCTCCATCAGGTACATTTTCATACTAATTGATTGTGAAGAGAGCTATTTATTGATAGCTCTCTTTCTTATGCAAAATGGTTATTGGATACCATAGATAATAGGGAGATATTATGCAAACTAGAAACTTTAGAAAAAATATTTTTCCGTTAATTGTCTGTAGCTTGTCAATGTTTTTATTTACATCATGTATGCCTGTTCCAGAGGAAGTATCAGCTAACATGGACAAATATGGAGAAAACAAATATAAAGAACAAATTAGTTTTGAGTATTGTAGCGTAAATGATCTAAAATGTATGGATATTGATGACGTAATATCTAGTGACAAAAACATTACTTATCCAGACAATGTTGATTTTTCCAAGATAAAAAGTATTTCTGAGGGGGAATTTCAATTTTCTCAAGATTATCAGAAAAATGATGAGTATTATCGAGAACTGTTTGATTTTACAGAAGTGTCTAGCGAAGATTTTCAAGGTGCATTAAATGGAGATGAAGCCTTGGTATATGATGATGTCATAGAAAAAAGATACTATTCAATCAGTGATTCAGGGCAACTTTCTTATGTAGTGGCACCTTATTATGATGATACTTCATGGATTAATATTCAAAACGGAATAGAAGAGATAAATTTATTCAAAGATGAGTATTCAGATATTTCAATAAATTTCAAGGATGAATCGGTTACATTAAATAATGAGTTAGTTTTTATTGATAATTACTTGGGTAATATTCTAATAGATGAAGATTTTGATATCACGCCCCGTAAAGTATATATAAGGAAAGATTTTGAAGGAAATGATTTAATCTCTGTAAATGCTGTTTTTGATTATGATGGCATGATTTTAGATTTTTTTGGAGGCGGAATAGGAGTAGACAATAATGTTTATTATGTAAAAGAAATGAACGAGTATATTAATATGGATATTACTGACGCAGGGGGTATCAGTTTGATATCTATACCAGGAATACTTGAAATTAAAGATGCTGAACCTGTAGATAAAATTATTGATTTGCAAACAGCGGTTAATATTTTTGAAAAAGAAATGTCTACTTTTAATGAATTAAAAGTAGAAGAAATAATCCCACTTTATATGATAGAACCAATTTATGATTCTTCAAGGCGAGAGTATTATGCATCAGCTGGGAATGCAGTAAAATTTACCCCAGTTTATTCATTTATTATGGCGTATGGAAATGATTATTCAGAGGTTGGTATTTTAGAAGGAAATACATTGGTATATGTAAATATTAATATGATAACAGGGAAAGTGACATCTAACCTAGAAGAGAGAAAATTTAATCCAGGAAGTGGTGATGTTGATTGAGGTATAGAATAGATTTTCGTATATGCTTATTTTCAATTGTTTCTATGATATTTAGTTTCTTTGCATCAGGAAATTATGTAGTAGATTTAAAGGAAACATCGTTAGGTGAAATTATACTATTACATCGTGGATATCTTAATATGATTAATCTTGAAACGGCATGTAGGTCACAATATGGCGAATGGTTCCATTTGTTACTTCCTATTTGTATGGCAGTGCCAGTTATCCCTTGGTTAAGTCAAGAACTAAATAGTCAGTATTACAAAATGTTAGTGCCAAGACTAGGCCAGCGTCGATATATAAGCATTGTAATACTATCATTGATATATTGCAGTTTTTGCATAGTATTAGTAGCTTCATTCATGTTTAGAGCATGTTTAATCATTGTCTTGAATACTTTTGGTGCAAATATATGTTTTACTGATATATATAGATGTTTTTTCGAAGTCTTTTTAGTTGAAGATTTAAAAGGAATTATCTATTCGTTAATGATTTTAGGAGCCTGTTTATTGGGAGTAGTATTAACTGCAGATGTTTATATATCAATAACGATAGTATTTTTGATAAATTATATATGTTTTGATATGGAGCATTCTTTTATAATGTGTGTCATTCTTTCTGTTTTTTTATATTTTTTTTCTGTGAAAGTATTAAAGAGGCGGTGGTTAAATTGTTGAGATATATCTTTAAAAAATGGCTATTTAATACTAAGAATTTAGTGATAATTGTTCTCGGTGTATTTGTTAATAAAATTATAATAGCTAAAATATATTCTGCTTTTGAAAAGACAGGACAACCTTTTTGTATTATTGAATCAGGAATGGCAGTATCCAATTCGGGATTAATTGTTTTGCTATTATCTATCTTTTTTGTCATGATTATGTCTGACTATCCAATAGCTGATGCCAGTCTTTTGTATCAGTTAATTAGATGTGGTAGAGAAAAATGGTTTATAGCCCAAATAAAATTCGCTATAGTTGCAATTTCTTTATATTTGATACTTGTTTTAGGATTTTGTCTAGTAAGTACTGCTGATATTTCATTTATAGCAAATGGTTGGAGTATGAATATTTCAAATTATTCTACACAAGTGGGGCTTTCAGAGTTTATCCCACTCCAACTATGTAATCAGATGAGGCCTTATAAAGCATATTTTATAAGCATAGTATTGCTATTCTGTTATTTTTATTTTTTATTAGGGATACAGATGTTAGGCTTTTCGCTAGGCAAGAAAACTTTATTTGGTGTACTCCAAATGGGGATACTTTTTGGGGGGATGTGTTTTGTTTTTTTCAGAAAGAAAATTATGTGGCTTTTTCCATTATCGCATTCGATTCTTTGGATTCATTATGATAAATATTTTCGTAAGGTGGTATTCCCAATATGGGGGTCGTTACTTTTTTTTATAGTACTTGGAACAGTGTCTTATTCAATAGCATATATGCGAATTAGAAGTTGTTCACTAGATAGTTTTAGGGAAGTGTGATGTATGATTAAGATTAATGATTTGTCACTTGAAATAAAAGGGAAAAGACTATTGTCTAATATTAATATGGAGATTAATGATGGGGAAATAGTTGGTTTTGTTGGACCGAATGGTTCAGGTAAAACATTGATAATGAAATGTATATGTGGTTTTATCAATGATTATCAGGGCATTATAACAATGGATGGTATAGACGTCAAAAATATACAAGTGAAGAACATGGGAATAATTATAGAGACTCCTGGTTTTATTCCTTATTATTCAGGATACAATAATCTAAAGATTTTAGCTCAAATAAATAATGACTGTACAAATGAAGAAATAATTACAAGCATGGAAGATTTGGGGCTATCTCCCTATAATAAAAATCCGGTAAAAAAGTATTCACTTGGAATGAGACAGAGGCTTGGAGTGGCACAAGCCTTAATGGAAAATAAGGGGACATTGATTTTAGATGAACCATTTAATGGCTTGGATGATGAGATATCTCAAAAACTTCGTCAAAGACTTGAAGCTGAGAGAAAAAAACAAAAAACTATTATTATAAGTTCACACAATCGTTTTGATATTGATTATCTATGTGATAGAAAATATCAAATACAGAAGGGAAGGATTGTAGGAACAGATGATAGTTTAGATTATAATTTAGATAAGGGTTCCCGAGGGGGGTCCCTTTCGGGAGACGGTGTCAGACCCTCCTTTCTTACTGGGGTTGTGGACTGACAGAATTGTTCAAGTCCCGCCTTCCGCATCAGAAAAATAAGGCAATCACCAAATGGTGGTTGCCTCAGACTGTAGACAAAGTGTCGCGGCTTTCGCCGCGACCTTTTCTTTTTTATAAGGAGGAACTGGAGTCTGCGGACTCCAGTTCTTTCATTTTTAGTCCTTCTAAAGTCTAAAGAAACCTTGATTTTACAAGCTTTTTCGCCTCTTTTTTGGTATAATAATACTATCAAAATAAGGGGTTAGAATAATGATTACAGAACAAAACGAGAAGGCTAGAAAGCAGATTGAATTTGTATGTACTGATGACTTGGTTCCTCAAGATCATCTTCT